>JAYUGZ010000793.1:0-7964 GCA_043767465.1 Cyanobacteriota bacterium | reverse complement strand
ATTATGACAGTTTTAGAACAGGGAACAATCTCCATCCATACCGAGAATATTTTCCCGATTATCAAGAAGTCGCTATACACCGACCACGAAGTCTTCTTGCGGGAACTAATTTCTAACGCCGTCGATGCCATTGCCAAACTCAAAATGGTCTCCCGTTCCGGCGAATACAACGGCGACATGGGCGAACCACAAATCAACATTGTCATTGACAACGAAAACAAAACCCTCTCGATTACCGATAACGGCATCGGCATGACCGCCGACGAGGTAAAAAAATACATCAACCAAGTCGCTTTCTCCAGCGCCGAAGAATTTATTCAAAAATACCAAGGCAGCGGTGACGACGCAATTATCGGTCACTTCGGTCTCGGTTTCTACTCATCTTTCATGGTCGCTAAGAAAGTAGACATTGACACCCTTTCTTACAAAGAAGGCTCCCAAGCAGTACACTGGTCTTGTGACGGTTCCCCCGCTTTTGAACTATCAGAATCCGCCCGCACAGAACGCGGCACTACGATTACTCTGACACTCCAAGATGAAGAACAAGAGTATGTAGAAGCTACCCGCATCAAGCAGTTAATCAAAACTTACTGCGATTTCATGCCTGTTCCCATCAAATTTGAGGGAGAGGAAATCAACAAGCACAAAGCAATCTGGCGGGAATCAGCCAGCAATTTGCAAAAAGAAGATTATTTGGAACTGTATCGCTACCTTTACCCGTTCCAAGATGAACCGCTGCTTTGGGTACACCTGAATACAGATTATCCTTTCATTGTCAATGGGATTCTTTTCTTTCCCAAACTGCGGCCAGATGTCGATGTCACCCAAGGCAATATTAAGCTATTCTGCAACCAGGTTTTTGTCAGCGATCACTGCGAAGAAATTATCCCAAAATTCTTGATGCCGCTGCGGGGAGTCATTGATAGTACCGACATTCCGCTGAACGTGTCTCGCAGTTCTTTGCAAAGCAATCGCACAGTCAGAAGAATCGCTGATTATATTGCGAAAAAAGTAGGCGATCGCCTAAAAGAACTTTACCGCGACGATCGCAATGAGTACATTCGTTGCTGGCAAGATATCGGTACATTTGTCAAGTTTGGAACACTCAATGATGACAAGTTCAAAAAGCAAGTCGAAGATATCCTAATCTATCGCAGCACCTACCAACCAACGGTAGAAAAGTCAGAAACTGTAACGCCAGAAGTGCAGGTGCAAACTGAGGAAGGAGATTTGTGGCAAGATGTCAATCCGAAGTCGGAAAACTCTACTTCAACACAGCCTTACACGACGCTGAAAGAGTATTTGGAACGCAATCAAACACGCCACGAAAATCGGGTGTTTTACTGCACTGAACCAGCGTCGCAAGCAACTTATGTCGCCCTGCACAAAAGCCAAGGTTTAGAAGTGCTGTTTATGGATTCTTTCATTGACACGCACTTTATCAGTTTTTTGGAACGCGAATACTCAGATGTTAAATTCTCGCGGGTGGATTCTGACATTGACGATACGCTAATTGACAAAGAAAAAGAAGCGGAAATTGTCGATCCGACAACTAATAAAACTCGCAGCGAACAAGTTAAAGAAATGTTCCAAAAGGCTCTCAATAAGCCGAAAGTGAACATTCGCACTGAAGCTTTGAAGTCTGACTCTGCTGAGGGGGCGCCACCTGCGATCGTACTTTTGCCGGAAGCTTTGCGCCGGATGCGCGATATGACGGCGCTTTTGCAGCAGCAACCTGCCGAATTCCCCGAGGAACACGTTTTGCTGGTGAATACGTCTCACCCGCTGATTCAAAATCTGGCGAGTTTGAGTCAGGGTGCGATTATTCAAGGCGGCGGCGAGTCTCCGTCGGCGCAGTTGGCTAGCATGATTTGTCACCACGTTTATGACTTGGCTTTGATGGCTCAGAAGGGTTTCGATGCCGAAGGGATGCAGGATTTTGTCGAGCGATCGAATCAAGTGTTGACAAAATTGACTGAACGTGCAATGTAATCTTGCAAGTGGGGCGCGCATTGCGCGCCTTGTCATTGCTATATAATGAGAGGCTGCATCAAAAAACGGTAATCTGGAGGGCAATATGTCACGGAAATGTCAGCTAACGGGCAAGAAGGCGAATAACGGTTTTGCGGTTTCTCACTCGCACCACCGCACTCACAAGTTGCAAGAAGCAAATTTGCAGTGGAAGCGGATTTGGTGGCCGCAGGAGAAGCGCTGGGTAAGATTACATCTTTCTACGAAGGCAATTAAAACCCTGGAACACAAGGGTTTAGAAGTAATGGCGAAGAAAGCTGGTATTAACCTTTTCAAGCTGTAAAAAACTTTGTTAATTGAGAAAAGGGCGATCGTGTAAATTAAAAGTGCGATCGCCCTTACTTTTATATACTGAAAAAGTTGAGGCAGAAACCGGGTTTTTTAGATAAATATTGCATCCTAACCTTGAATCTCGGTAAAAAACCCGGTTTCTTTCGCATTGATGCGTCCAGGAAATTTAAATCAACTTTCTACATTGTAGTAAATAAGTAGTCATCCGGCCTTTGCCTTTAACTTCGATCGCACCGCGGCTTTCAAAGAAATACTTTTGTCGCAATTGCTCATAAGTTGCCCCTGTGACATGAATGCTCCCCGGTAAGCCGTGAGATTCCATGCGGGAAGCGGTGTTAACGGTGTCTCCCCACAAATCGTAAATAAATTTTTTGATGCCGATGACTCCGGCAACAACCGGGCCAGTGTTGATGCCGATTCTGATGCTAAGATGTTGATTTTGGGTATTGCTGAAGTTAATAATTGCGTCTTGCATATCCAAAGCCATTTCTGCGATCGCCTCTGCGTGATCTTTGCGAGGAATTGGCAGCCCTCCAACAACCATGTAAGCATCGCCAATCGTCTTAATTTTTTCCAAACCGTGCCTTTCTGCTAAGTTATCAAAAGTCGAAAATATATCATTCAGCAAGCTAACTAATTCCGTTGGAGAAACTCGCGCGCTCAATTGAGTAAAACCTACGATGTCCGCAAATAAGACAGTAACATCAGCAAAAGTATCTGCGATCGTACTATCTCCCCGCTTCAACCGATTTGCTATTTCTTCAGGCAAAATATTTAACAACAGCCGTTCTGATTGTTCCTGTTGAACCCGCAGTGCACTTAAAGTATCATTAAGAGCATTAGTTCGTTCTTCAACTCTAAATTCCAACTCTTCATTCAGCTTATAAAGCGCCATTTCAGCCCGCCTGCGGTCTGTGATATCCGTACCGATTGCCAGCAGCCCCGCGAAATTTCCCTCAGCATCAAACAGCGGTTTATTTGCCCAGGATACCCAAACGCGAGATCCACTGCGCCGCATACTTTCATTTTCATTTGTTGTATACTGTTCGGGGTTATTTAAAATATTGCTCAATAATACTGCCAAGTCGTTTCCCCCTGTATCTGTCTGGGGCAAAATTGTGCCAACTGCGTGTTTTCCCAGTATTTCTTCTTCTCTGTAACCAAAAAACTTCTGTGCAAATTCGTTACAAAAAGTTATATTGCCTTCTGTATCTATTTTTAAAATAATGCTGTTAGCATTTTCCACCAATTCCCGATACTTGATTTCACTTTTTCGCAGCGAATCCTGTGCTGATGTGAGTTCGGCAACTGTAGCGGCTAACAGCAGCGATGTAACTACAATTACGCTCGTGAAAGCCTGCAAAAATAAGATTGCCTGATTGATATTTTGGGCTTTGGCAATAAACGGCCCACCTCCCTGAGAACCGCCCCAAATCGCGATAGTGGATACAATGAAAGATGCTAAAACAGCCCCGCGCTGTCCGAATTGAATGGTTGCCCAAATCACTAATGGAAATGGCAAGTATTCGAGGGGATAACCGGAAAGATTACCTTGATTTTTTGAGTTGTATACTAGCCAACTGACTGTTACCAATAATAGTAAACAGATGGCGCGCCAGATTTGGTTTTTAATTGTTTTATTGTCTGTATTTGGTTGATTTTGTATCGCTATTTTTGGGTATATAATCAGCAGGAGTGGAGTAAAAATTAAAACTCCCAATGTGTCTCCCAGATACCAATTCCACCGAACTTGCCAATATTCGCTCCAGTCAACAAGATTAGTCAAACACAGCCGCAGTGTGCCGAGAGTGCAGTTGATTTGAGTGGCAACTACAGCACCGCAAAAGACTAAATTGACTACATCGATCAGCCGATCGAGCGAGGGACGAAACTTGAGTTTTTGCAGCAAAGTAAATGCGCACAAAGCTTGCAAACAAGCACAAAAAGCACTAATTGTTGCACTTATTAATGATATTTTGAGGTTGATAGTCTCGTAAAAAAATACGCCTAAAGCTATTCCCGGCCAAACGCGCCAACCAAATAATAAAACTGCGGCTTGTGCAATTCCTGCGGGCGGCCAGACGCAGGTAGCTAATTTATTCACGCCTGGGATTGAAGATGCTATTTTTGCTCCTAAAGCGTAAGCAAAGGCAATGGCAGTTATTTTTGCTAAGTATTGCCAATTTATCGATTGAGAAAATCGCAGCAACTGATTTTTATTTTGGTTCATACTGAGTTTTATATTTTCAACTAACTAACTTGATTCCTGTCAGAAAATAAGTGTTCATCTCACCTTTACCTTTGACTTCTATTGTGCCGCGATTTTCCAATAAATATTTTTCCTGCAATCGCTGATAAGTTGCAGATGTGACTTGAATGCACCCCGGTAATCCGTGAGATTCCATCCGGGAAGCGGTGTTAACGGTGTCTCCCCACAAATCGTAGATAAATTTTTTGATGCCGATGACTCCGGCGACAACCGGGCCGCTGTTGATGCCGATTCTGATGCTAAAATCTTGATTGTGGGTATCGCTGAATTCAATAATTGCCTGCTGCATATCGATCGCCATTTGGGCGATCGCCTCCGCGTGATCGCTGCGGGGCACGGGCAGTCCTCCCACTACCATGTAAGCGTCGCCAATCGTCTTAATTTTTTCCAATCCGTGCTTTTCGGCTAGGCGATCGAATGTGGAAAAAATGTCGTTAAGCAAGGAAACTAATTCCGGCGGAGAAATCTGGGAACTAATTTGGGTAAAACCGACGATATCTGCAAACAATACTGTTACTTCGGCAAAAGTATCGGCGATGATGCTTTGGTCTTGTTTGAGTCTTTCGGCGATTGCTTGCGGCAAAACATTCAGCAGGAGACGGTCGGATTTTTCTTGTTCTAAACGCAAAGCTGCCTCAGCTTCTTTGCGAGTTGTGATATCTTCAACAGTACCTTCGTAATAAAGCAAATTTCCATGGATGTCGCAGACAGTATAAGCATTTTCCGCAATCCAAATTATACTACCGTCTTGGCGGTAAACTTGAGATTCAAAATCCGATACTTTGCCGTTTGTTCGCATTAGATTGATGACTTCGGCGCGGCGTTTAGGGTAGACATATAACTGTCGGTTAATATCAGTTAAAGTTCCCATTATCTCCTCACAGGAACTGTAGCCGTAGATGCGAATTAAAGCAGGGTTGACGCTGAGGTATTCTCCATCTGGAGTAGTTTGAAAGATGCCGACGATCGCATTTTCAAAAATGCTGCGGTATTTTGCCTCAGCTTGTCGCAGCGCTGCTTCAGCGCGCTGGCGTTCTCGCGCTTCTACTGCGAAAGTTACAGAGTCTGCTAGAGAAACAGCGAAACTTTGTTCTTCAATAGTCCAATAACGGGGCATTCCTACGTGTTCTAAACAGAGAATTCCTGCTGTTTCTCCGCCTATTTGAATCGGCGTATCTAGCATGGAAGTGATGCCGAACGGAATTAGGTAAGATTCCACAAATTCTCTAGTTCTAAAATCTTTTTGGGCGTCAAAGGCCGCAATTGCGCGTTCTTCTCGCAGTGCTTGAAAATAGACAGGATACTCTGATTCTGCTAATTCCAAACCGTAGTCGTGCTGGTTGAGGGCGCGATCGAACAAATCCAGGCACTCCATCTTGGATTTTGTGCGATCGTACAACCAGACGCTCGATCGCGCAACTTCCAGAGTACGGCTAGCAGTTTCAGTGATTTCTTGAAGCGCTTTGGTTAAGTCGCCTTGATTCAGCGCTTTATTTTTGGCTAAATCGATTAATGCCGATTTCTGTTTCTGTAGCTGAAGTTCGCTTTGTTTCAGGGCATTTGTCCGTTCTTTAACTCGGATTTCTAACTCTTCATTCAGATGAAGCAGCGCTATTTCAGCTTTTCGGCGATCGGTGATATCTGTCCCGATGCAGAGGATGCCCAGGAGTGCTCCTGCTGCATCAAACAGCGGTTTATTTGCCCAAGCTACCCAAATGCGAGATCCGCTGCGGTTGATATTTTCACTTTCATAATTCGTAAAGCGATCGGGATTTTGTAAAATTTCATTATAAACCAACTCTAAGTTATTTCCTGCGATGTCACTCACGGGAATAATTGTTCCCACTGCATTTTTACCAATAATTTCTTCCTGATTGTAGCCAAATAATATTTCGGCAAACTCATTAAAAAAAGTAATTGTGCCGTCCGGCTCCAATTTCACAATAATACTGTTAGCATTTTCCACCAATTCTCGATATTTAGTTTCGTTTTCTCGCAGAGAATTTTCTACCTCAGCTCGTTCGGCTACCGTCGCTGCCAACAACAGCGAAGTAATCGTAACTACAGCCATAAAAGGTTGCAAAAATAAGATAGCCTGATTAATATTTTCGGCTTTGGCGATAAACGGCCCGCCTCCATGAGAACAGCCCCAAATTGCGATGCTTGAGACAATGAACGATGCCAGGACAGCAGCCCGCTGACCGAATTGGAGCGCCGCCCAAATTATCAAAGGAAACGGCAAATATTCCAGGGGATAGCGAGAAATAGAAGCTGTATTTTTTGACTCAAATACCAGCCAGCTCACCCCAATTAATAATATCAACCAGACTCCCCGCCAAATTAAATAATGTTTGGGCGTCTCTGTTTGTCTTTTTAAACGATCTGCCGTTAGTTTAGGGCGAAAAAATATCAGGATTAAGGGAGTTAAGATTAAAACTCCCATTGCGTCTCCCAACCACCAATCCCATCGAATTGACCAATATTCTGCCCAATCTACTTTGCCTGCTAAATATAGGGAAAACGCGCCAATAGTGCAACTAATCTGAGTAGAAATTATCCCGCCAAACAAGATTAAATTAACTACATCTTTCAAGCGTTCTAGAGAGGGACGAAACCCGAGCCAACGCAGTGCAGTTACTGCAAAAACAGCTTGCAAAATAGCTCCGACGTTTCCTCCCACCCAAATTGCAAATATCTGTTCGCTTGGGTTAACTAAATTGAGTAAAAATATACCCAAAACAATCCCAGGCCAGACTTTTGGGCCAAACAATAAAAGTCCGGCTTGGGCAATTCCTGCGGGCGGCCAAACGGAAGAAGCAAATGGATCGACACCTTGAATTGCAAATGCTAGCCTCGCCCCCACGGCGTAAGCGATCGCCACGAGAGTTACTTGGGCTAAGTACCGCCCAATTCGTGATTGAGGGAATCGAAGAAACTGATTTAGGTTCAGATTCATGTCGAGTTTTAAGTTTTATAGAAGTTAATGTAGGGTGCTGCGCACCTTGCGAGCCTAAATGTAGGGTGCGCACTGCGCACCTTACCGTTATCAAGGCTTATTTGATGGCGGCATCAATCCACTGTTTCAAAGTAGAATTGACTTCCTCAATCAGAATTTCATGGGATTTGTGAGTTGCTCTTTCCACAACTTCAACTTTCCCTACTTTCAGGGAACGACCCGGGACAATTCGATAGGGAATGCCGATTAAATCTGCATCTTTGAATTTAACTCCTGCTCGTTCGTTGCGGTCATCTAATAAGGTTTCAATGCCTGATTGATTTAGTTCATTGTAGAGTTTTTCGGCGACTTCTACTTGTTGGGGTTCCGAAATATTGGGGATGCTAATGATGGCGTGATACGGGGCGATCGCCATTG
>JAYUGZ010000792.1:0-3229 GCA_043767465.1 Cyanobacteriota bacterium | reverse complement strand
GGCTATCCTCACCACGCTTGAGAACCGCTATAGCCTTTCTCAGAAACATCAGGTACGCGAACGGCTATGGCCTCCGTGGCCTCCGTGGGCATAGGGCTATCCTCACCACGCTTGAGAAAGGCTATAAATTAATAGTAAGTCTGGGAGCAAGCCTCAAAAACACTTCTGGAGAAACACCGATCGCGCGGACGATCGAGTAGCGGACGGCTGGGGTGCTAATTGCTACGTGAGCCAACTATCCGCAGTGCCAGCCCACCGGGCGGTTTACTGCCAGAGTAGAGTTCAAGTGCGATCGAACAACGTCTCCTTAGCTAAGATTACAGCTAATACCACCAATATTCGATCGTGACCTACGAACCCCTCCATCACAAATATCGCCCTCAGACATTTGCCGAATTAGTCGGCCAAGAGGCGATCGCCCAAACCCTCACCAGCGCCATCCTGCAACAGCGCATAGCACCAGCATACCTATTCACCGGCCCCAGAGGCACCGGTAAAACCTCCAGCGCCAGAATTTTCGCCAAATCCCTCAACTGTATTTCTACCGGCGCCCCCACCCCGACACCCTGCGGCAAATGCAACGTTTGCCAAGAAATTGCCCGAGGTTCCACCCTAGATGTCATCGAAATCGACGCCGCCAGCAACACCGGAGTAGATAACATCCGGGATTTGATCGAACGAGCGCAATTTTCCCCCGTACAATGCCGCTATAAAGTATATGTAATAGACGAAGTTCATATGCTCAGCAACCAAGCATTTAATGCCTTATTGAAAACCTTAGAAGAACCGCCAGATCGCGTTGTATTCGTTCTCGCCACAACCGACCCTCAAAGAGTTTTACCAACCATCATCTCTCGCTGCCAAAAATTCGACTTCCGCCGGATTCCCCTCGAATCAATGACCGCCCACTTGCACAAAATTGCCCAATTAGAAAATATCAACATTGCCAGCGATGCAATACAAATGGTTGGTCAAATCGCCCAAGGAGGTTTGCGAGACGCCGAAAGTTTGCTAGACCAACTCAGCTTATTTCCAGGTCAAATAACAGTCGAAAAAGTTTGGGATTTAGTCGGCGCCGTCCCGGAAAATGATTTAATGGAACTGCTGGAAGCGATCGCAAACGATAACGCTACAGCATTAATAGACATGACCCGCCACCTCATGGATCGCGGCCGAGAACCGCTAATCGTGCTGCAAAGTCTCGCGAGTTTTTACCGAGATTTGCTAATAGCCTCATCAGCGCCAAAACGGTCAGATTTAGTAGCTTTAACAGCCGGAACTTGGGAAAAACTTGTCAATTTTGCTCGTAATTGGAATACGGAGTTAATTTTAGCGAGTCAGAAACACTTGCAAACTCACGAAGTCCAAATCAAAAATACTACTCAACCGCGTTTGTGGCTGGAAGTTACGCTATTGGGATTGTTGCCTTCAGCCATTAGAACTCAGCCACAACCAACAGGCGAAGCAAGTCAAAATATTGGTCAATCCCAAATTCACCCCCCCCAACCCCCCCTTGCTAAGGGGGGGAGTTCCACAGCTAATATCGAACAGCCTCCCGCTGGCAAACCTCAAAATCCGCCACCGACTTCACAACCTATTGTTAATCGCACACAAAGCACACCTCCTGCGCCGATTCCCGAAGCGATACCAACTGCTGAAACGAGTCAAACCAATTATTCGCCAACTAATTCAGGTAGCGAAATTGATTTAGATAAAGTGTGGCTACAGGTACTCGATCGCGTGCGTCCCCACGGGACTCAATCGCTACTCCGGCAACACGGACAGTTAGTAATGTTTAGCAATGATACGGCTTATGTTAAGATTAGTTCGCCACCGTTGCTGAATATGGTTAAAGACAAAGTACCTAATATTGAAGAAGCTTTTTTGCAAGTGTTTAACCGTCGAGTAACAGTAAAAGTAGTTTTGACAAATCCGGCTGCAACTAATAGTTCCCGCGCCCAGGATTTGCCCAATTCTAACGAACGTGTTGCCGAAATTCCTCGGAATTCTCCTGCTGTGATTGATGAGACTCAACAGATGGAGCACTCGGGTAATTCTGAGATGGCAGATGATTTTTTGGGGGACGGGGGAGAAGAGCAAAAACACTCTTGGGCGGATGAAAATACTGCCACTAATGTGCCAAATGTTTCTGAACCGCTGCGGCAGACAAACATTTCTACAGACTCTCAGAATAAGTTAAATACTCAAGCTGTAGCGGTGCGGGCTGATGCTCAAGCTGTCGCGAATACGAGCAGGCAATGGGCTGATATGTTTGAGGGGCAGGTAGTCGATTTGTCGGATGACTTAGAGATTTGGGAGTCGGAAACTTTTAGATTGGAATCTGAACCGGATTTTCCTGAGTTATCTTCTGAGGTTGATGGGGATGATTTTATAGATTGGTAAATTTCTACTGGGGCGGGAGGGAAATGTGGAGAATTTCGTCGATCGCCCAAAATCCTGCCCTAGTGTAAACTCGAAATTCCTGCTCGTGTAGCGTCATCAAAAAAGCCACCGTAACACCCGCATCAAAAGCCTCTGGCAACAACCGCGCCGTCAAAGCCCCTGCGATACCCCGCCGCCGAAAAGCAGCCCGCACACCAATTCCCGCGATTTCCGTCGTTTGATTTTGCGGGGGCGTGCAGACTCCAGCGCCCGCAGGTTCCCCCGTTGCTGCGACGCGGGCGAGTACCGCAATGCCACCCGCCGCCAGACTTTGCCGAAGACTGTCAACATCTTCAGGGCTGGGTGCAGCCTCTCCGTAAGCCTCGTTTTGTGCAGCCACAGTACCCAAAAGTTCGTCATCGGAAACTGGCAGAATTAGCTCGATTTCCGGCGGAATAGGAAGCAATTTCTCCGAGCCCGGAGTGCAAATCATCAGCGGTAAGCGTCCCTCAACGGTGAAACCGGCGGATATCAGGGCTTCTTCGACAGCGGGCGCTAGTTTCGTGACATATTCTAAACGCGGCTGTCGCCCGCGCCCAGAGTACGCAGCGATTAGCGCGTTGACATCGGCGAGGGAGGGTGCGGCACCGTCGTCGGGAATCGCATAGTTGAGATAAGGGTTGGCGCTGTGGCGACTGAAGGTAGCGAGGAAGGGCCCGATACGCTCGGTGTCCCGCTGCTGGCTGGCGGCAAAGCGCAGGTATGCTTGAATGCGAGATTCCATAACTGGCTAAACTTAGGTAATATCATTTTCGCTGGAACTCTCACCAGCAAACGGGTTCGTAGT
>JAYUGZ010000791.1:0-3239 GCA_043767465.1 Cyanobacteriota bacterium | reverse complement strand
CAAATGCTTGAATCTGTGCTGACACATCAAAAGATTCTAGAAAATGAATCAAACCAAACATGACTTCTGGCTGTTCGCAGCGATCGTCTAAAATCAGATGTAAATCTGGTAAATCTTCATCTTGAGGGCGATCGGCAAGTGAGGCTAAAGCATTTTCAAAAGCTGTAACTTCATCAGGCGATCGCATCAATTTATTTGCTTCTAAAATGTTAATCCAGATATTTCCCTTCATCAGCTATTACCTTCCTTGTCAAAAATTCGCGACCAAACTAACTTATTTAACCGGATAACTTCCTGTAAGCTACGCCATCTTTCCTAATTTTATCACGAAGGAATAACAAAGCTTTGTATAATTAGTAGAAAGTTACTTGAAAAAGCCGATATAACCTTGCAAGCTTTTGTGACACGATAGAATAGGTAATAGCCGATCGCGAAACCGCACAGTATGCTCAAAACCACCATTACCATTCCCCAAACCTTCAAAGTAACTCACGAACAGTTCCAGCAAATTGCCGTCGTCAACCGTGACTTAAGGCTAGAGAGAACTGCTACAGGAGAATTAATCGTTATGGCACCGACAGGAAGCGATACAGGCCATCGAAACCAAGATATGTCAGGACAACTCTGGCTGTGGAATCGCCAAACCAAGCTGGGAGTAGTATTTGACTCTTCTAGCGGTTTTAAACTGCCCAATGGTGCCGATCGCTCCCCAGATGCTTCCTGGGTTAAACTAGAACGATGGCAAACTCTTACACCCAAAGAACAAGAAGGCTTCGCTCCCATCTGTCCAGACTTTGTTGTAGAATTGCGATCTAAATCTGACAACATGGAACCATTACGCGAAAAAATGCGAGAATACATCGCGAATGGAGCTTGTTTGGGTTGGTTAATCGATCGCAAAAACCAGAAAGTCGAGATATACAGACAAAATCAAGATGTGGAAATATTAGATCATCCCAGGACTTTATCCGGGGAAGATATATTGTCGGGATTTATTTTAGATTTAACAGATGTTTGGTAGCGACACCGAAAGATTCACCAACCGCAATATAATAAGTAGGTAGGTACATCAATCCCAAATCTCAAATCCCATGCCCCTAACGCTTTACAACAGCTTGACCCGTCGCGAATCACCTTTTGACCCGATCGAACCAAAAAAGGTGCGGATGTACTGCTGCGGCGTTACGGTGTACGATTACTGCCACGTCGGCCACGCCCGCGCTTACATTGTGTGGGATATGGTGCGCCGATATCTGATGTGGCGGGGATACTCGGTGCGCTACGTACAGAATTTTACCGATATTGATGACAAGATTCTCGATCGCGCCCGCGAGACAAATTCCACAATGGAAGCCGTAGCCCAACGCTTCATCGATGAATACTTGGCAGACATGGACAAGCTGAATATTCTCAGGGCCGATGAATATCCCCGCGCAACTCACTCGATGGACGGCATTAAACGGCTGATTCACGAGTTAGAAAACAAAGGTTATGCCTATGCGAACGGCGGCGACGTTTACTACAGCGTTCGCAAGTTTGATAACTACGGAAAACTTTCGGGCCGCAAGTTAGAAGAAATGGAAGCAGGGGCTAGCGGCAGATTGGAAACCGCCGAAATAGAAGCTCAAAAAAAGCAAGATTCATCAGATTTCGCCCTGTGGAAAAGCGCTAAACCCGGTGAACCTTTTTGGGAATCATCTTGGGGAAATGGTCGCCCAGGATGGCACATTGAATGTTCGGCGATGGTGCGCGATTGCTTGGGCGAAACTATTGATATTCACTGCGGCGGTTCCGATTTAACTTTCCCACATCACGAAAACGAAATTGCTCAATCTGAAGCGGTGACGGGGAAGTCTCTTGCTAATTATTGGATGCACAATGCTTTTGTGACTGTCAACGGCAGAAAAATGTCGAAGTCTTTGCACAATTTTATTACAATTCGCGATTTGTTGGAGGGGAATTGGTCGGGAGAACCTGAATCTGACCCCCCCGCAGACGAGGGCGGGCACGGGGGCACCGCCCCTACGGAGGGGGGGAGTAATAATCAAGGCGAGAATGCAAAAGCGGTGGAACCGATGGCGGTGAGGCTGTTTGTGTTTATGGCGCAGTATCGCAGTCAAATTGATTTTACCGAAGATGCGATCGCCTCCGCTAAAAATGGCTGGCAAACTCTGAAAGAAGGCTTACTTTTTGGCAGTCAACACGGTTCTACACTCGGTTGGGATCTTGACAAAATCGATTATTCGACAGGGCAAGATAGCACATTAGTGCAGCAATTTCAAACCGCGATGGATAATGATTTCAATACTCCGGCTGCTTTGGCTGTTTTGTTTGAATTGGCTAAGGAATTGGGTAAGGAAAGCAATATTTTGGTGCATCAAGGCAAAATTGAAACTGCGCCGGAATTGTTGCAGCTTCATTGGCTGACTTTAGTGAGTTTAGCCGGAGTTTTGGGTTTGGAAGTTCAGCCAGAAGCTGAGACAGAAATAGCGGTTGGTGGTTTGACGGATGGGGAGATTGAGGCGATGATTCAGCAGCGGAAGGATGCTCGGATAGCTAGGGATTTTGCTGAGGGCGATCGCATTCGTAACGAACTTAAGGATCAGGGAATTACTTTGATTGACCAAAAGGATGGTATCACGATTTGGCATCGCGGTTGAAACTCAATTCATAGTCTGCGGAGGAGGACTTCGTTTCTGTAAACGGGATTTCAATCGCCGATTGACTTACATTAATACAGTTCAAGACAATCTAATGCGGTATCCTCCATGAATTATTGAATTGTTTCAACTCCACACCGAAAGATTGTTTCCACCTTACTTGTCGGTGCATTACCGCATCGCAGCCAAATCACTTTTGGAGGTGCTCCGTAAAGACGGCTTCGTTCAGCAAAGTCCGCATCCTGCGTTACAATACAAAAGCCTTGAGCCTTTGCAAACTCCCAAATCTCGCTATCATCTATTTCGGTTAGATTATGGAACTGAACATGACTAGATTCATGGAAAATATCGGCAAGTAGAGTTACCAGTTTCCGGCTTAAGTTTTGGTCAAACAGCAGTTTCAAACGCCACCTACCACAGCAATCAGACAGCGTTCTCGGTCAGCAGCGAATTCTAAACACGCCCTAAGGTCTTCCTCCGTTAATTCTGGAAAGTCGTCCAGAATCTCTGCATGAGACATTCCCGCAGCCAGCCAACCTAACACATCATACACGGTAATTCGCATTCGCCTGATGCAAG
>JAYUGZ010000790.1:0-1192 GCA_043767465.1 Cyanobacteriota bacterium | reverse complement strand
GCTGTCTACTACCAAATTTTGTCTGTAGGTAGTCAACATAAAGGGAGCTACTTGTCGTCAATTGACTATGATTGGCTTGCCACAACCATCGAACTATCTTATTTCTTACCAGGAGCTTTTTTCTTCCCAGCGACTGTTGCGCGACGACCGCGACGTGTCCGTGCATTGGTGCGCGTCCGTTGACCTCTGACGGGTAGACCCATCCGGTGTCTGCGTCCACGGTAGGAGCCGATATCGATCAATCGCTTGATGTTCATCGATTCCCAACGGCGAAGGTCGCCTTCGATTTGATAGTCGCCTTCTACGCGCTCGCGCAAGAGGGTCACATCAGCATCGGACAAATCTTTAACTCGGATATCGGGGTTTACACCCGTTTTTGCTAATACTTCTTTGGCGCGGGTCAACCCGATACCATAGATGTATGTCAGACCGATTTCCACTCGCTTGTCGCGAGGGAGGTCTACACCTGCTATGCGTGCCACACTTGTTTCTCCACTATACTTTACTCACCGATCTGACGATCTAGACTGAAAAGGTCTAGGTGTGGACTGTAGCAACTCGCCACACCGATATTTTTCAACTTGTCGCCGTTGGACTCGAATTTGGGTATTGATGACTAACTAGCAACTTGGACTAGTCATCTAACCTTGACGTTGTTTATGTTTCGGGTTGGCACAAATGACCATGACCCGACCGCGCCGACGAATGACGCGACACTTTTCACAAATCTTTTTAACAGATGCTCTGACTTTCATGCCAATTGGCGCAACTACTGCAAGCTTAATATTATAACATTCTACAACGAATCGTCCTGCGCGATCGCACTGCAATTCTCCCAAATGGCGATTCACCAGATGGGAAAGCACTTATTTTTGGGGTCAAACCCCTGCAAATTTGGCTACTTTTTGTTCCGCAATCGGTACGTGATGCGCCCTTTACTCAGATCGTAGGGGGTCAGTTCGACTTTGACTCGATCGCCTGGAAGAATTTTAATATAGTTACGACGAATTTTACCGGAGATGTGGGCTAAGACATTAAACCCGTTATCCAGATCGACTCGAAACATGGCATTAGGCAAGGATTCTGTGACCGTGCCCTCCATTTCAATCAGATCTTGTTTAGACAATTAGTATTTACCTCGAATTGGGATGGGTGGGGAGTTGGGAGTTGGGAGTTGGGAGTTGGGAGTTGG
>JAYUGZ010000789.1:0-20803 GCA_043767465.1 Cyanobacteriota bacterium | reverse complement strand
CTCAAAACTCTGCAACACCTCAACATTCGTAAACCTGACAACCTTCAATCCATACCCCTCTAAAATCCCGGTTCTTTCTGCATCATATAGTTTCCCTTGTTCCGTAAAATGACTCTCCCCATCAATCTCAATTACTAACAGTAAAGCCGCACAATAAAAGTCTACAATAAAATTGTCGATCGGGCGCTGTCTCAAAACTCGCAAAGGGAAATTTCTCATAAAATCCTGCCACATTTTTTTTTCGGATGGAGTTGGATTTTTTCGCAGTTGTTTGGCGATGAGGATGAGTTTTGGGTTGTATGGTAGGTGGAAGTTGGAGTCGTTTAATTTGGGCATAATTGCTCTTAATCTTGGCCTGATCCCCCCTAGCCCCCCTTAGGTCGGGGGGGACTGGATGTTATTTGAGATTATAGGTCAAGAGGCGATTATTTGGGAATAGAAAGGTCGATCGCCCTTTACTACTTTTTCTTAGGGAAGGGCGATCGCACTTTTTGCATCGAAAGGTCGATCGCCCGTTACGACTTTTTCACTATTAGGCGGGCGATCGCACTTTTTGCATCGAAAGGTCGAGATCCCTTTACAACTTTTTCACAGGGAAGGGCGATCGCTCTTTTAGCATCGTGCCGCTCGATCGCCCGTTACGACTTTTTTACAGGGAAGGGCGATCGCTCTTTTTGGTATCGAAAGGTCGATCGCCTTTTTCAAATAAACTCTATATGATTCTGCATATCCGACAGTTCCAGTACCTCCCAAATCAAAATCAATCCTCGCACAATTTCACCAATTGACCGACTGTTTTGGTGACAGTAAACAAGACCATAGTGTTCTACACCACGCTGATGAAATGCTAAAAAATCGTCATCCCGGGTAAATATTACTCGCTGTTGAGAAATTGCGAAAGCTAATTGTTCTTCATCAACTGCACCTAAAAGTCCTGCTTCTGGTGTAGTAGTGAGATTAATACCACGCCTTCTCAAAGCTTCAGCGATCGCCCGATCGACTTGCTCATCCATGTGAAATCTGATTTCTTCCAAGATTCTGTCCTCTTAATTTTTGTTGCACCTTGGAAGGAATTTTTGCTTGCAATTCTTGTACAAAAGCGTCACTTTCTCGCATTTGTTGGCGAATTTCTTCAAGATGATCGTGGTAATAAGTCAAAGCTGCGTACACATCCGCTAAAGTAATCGTTGGATACCGCGATACAATTTCATCAGGAGACATTCCCATTTGTTCGTGCCAAACGACCACATCTTGAACTCGGATGCGATGTCCGGCTATGCGCGGTTTCCCCCCGCACACTCCGGGAGTAATTTCAATATGTTCGGAAATAACTGCTATCATAAAACTTCCTGAAAATTCAAATTAACACCTATACTTAGTTTATCCCAAATTATCTCTATTCGACAATTACCGCAAGTGCTTTAGTAAATGTAGGGAAGTGCGATCGCTCTTTTTGGCATCGCGCCGGTCGATCGCCATTTACGACTTTTTGACGGGCGGCGGGCGATCGCACTTTTAGCATCGAAAGGTCGATCGACTTTGAGCGAGTAAAATGACCGATCGTCTTGTAAGATAGATCAACTGCGATCGCTCCCAATCTTCATGACCGACGACCGACCACAAGAAGCCCACGCAATTCTCACTGTCCTAACATCAATCCCGTTTGAGCAATGCCAACCAATTAATCGAAACTTCGCCAGCATTCCACAACATCCTGGACTCTATGCAGTGAGACATCGCACCGAAGGACTGCTTTACATTGGGAAAACCAAGAGTTTGCGAGGCCGCTTCAGTGGCGGGCATAAAGCTTTCCTATGGGCATGGCTCGATCGATATTCCGATCGAGATGTCCGAATCGCCCTGTATGTTCTTTCCTCTTGGAAAAACCCTACGCTACTATTAGAACTAGAAGCAATAATCCTGCGATCGACAGAGCCACCTTACAACGCGCTAATTCCGTCCGAGAGGTAGATCCATGCAGACCACTAACTTAGAACAATTATCTGTTACTGACGCTCAATCCATCCTCGCTTGCCTACCCGATCGCATCCGCATTGCCCTCGTTGCTCGCGCGGCTGCCATTGAGTATCCCATAGAAGCTGTCGTTGAAATGGCGATCGCCAGTTTTCTCGACTCTGAAGCATTAGGCTTTCTAGACTGTAAGCCTGGGCGCGGTCAGTAATTGGCGATCGAGACAGATTTCAACTCTTAGTTTATAATGACATTTTTTTACTGAAAAAGCCGATCGCACTTTTAGTATCGAAAGGTCGATCGCAATTTCTAATAACTATTGTTCCTCTCCTAAAATCTCTGGAATATCGCGAGCAGCATGGAGTAGCCTTACAATCTCAATACATTCATCCCTTTCTACATAAAAAATTAGATGCTTGTCAAATCCCCTAACAGCCCACTTCCGCAAACCAACCAGACGCGGATTTTCAATATTATAAAGGCTACCAATACCAGGCATTTGTGCTAATTATGAGAAAGTTTGCCTTGCTGCATCAAAGAATTTCAATGCAGCATCAAAATTATTTGCAGCGATATAAGCAAACTGTTCATCAAGGTCAACACTAGCCATTGGCCTAATGACAATTCGTCTGATCATGTTTTTTGTTTGCGAACTTTTTCAACAAGTTCACTGCGTTTTTGTTCCCACCACTCATCCGTAATCTCAATAGATTCACCGCTATCTAACCCTTCCAATAGTAATGTCTCAAGTTGTATTTTTGCCACTCGTTCTAATTCTTGACGAATCAAGTATCGGATGTATTCGCTGGTGGTACTGTACCCACCTTTGGCAACCTGTTCGCTGATCAAGTCCCGCATCGATTCGGGCAGCGAGATGTTGAGTGTTGTCATAGTTTGTAAACCTTTACATCTCTAACTATTCAATTATGGCAAATATTGTCAATTTTTGTCAACTGCTGTTTAAGCTAAGCTAGGTAAGGCGATCGCTCTTTTTGTTATCAAAAGGTCGATTTTAAAATCAGTTAGAAAAGCGATCGCCTTCAGCAAGTTCAATTAAACTCAAGTTAAAATAAGACAGAGCCATCTGAGCCTTTAAATCTCACTCACCATGCAAACTTTAACATTTGATAGCATTTTAGACGCGATCGAAACCTTGTCAGCAGACGAACAAACCACTCTGCTTGTCATCATGCACCGAAGACTTAGCGATCGCCGTCGCACCGAAATTGCCACTAACATTGCACAAGGAAAACAAGACTATCAATCTGGAAACGTCTTTCGAGGTACAGTTAATGAAGCGATCGCGGAGCTAAACAGTTGAAAATCATCACATGAGCTCCATCCTTTAAACGTGCCTACAAAGCCCTCATCCGCAAACACCCAGAGCTACAGTCCTGCATTTGAAGATGTCTTGAGACTTTTGGCAGAAAACTCTTAAGGGGCCATCACTGCAAACACACAAACTCAAAGGTCAATTAGCTGGCTCTTGGGCTTGTACCGTGGAATATGACTGTCGGATTGTATTTGATTTTGTTGAGAATCCAAAGTCGGGAGATGAAGAAATTCTCTTGCTAGATATTGGCAGTCATGATGAGGTGTATTGAAAATGCTGGCTTATGCGATCGCTCTTTTAGTATCGAAAGCTCGAGATCCCTTTACGACTTTTTCATAGGTTCGGGCGATTCCCTACGGGATAGCTTCGCACGCGCGTACTTTTTGCCTCGAAAGCTCGAGATCCCTTTACGACTTTTTCTCAGGTTCGGGCGATCACTCTTTTGGCATCGTGCCGGTCGATCGCTCTTTACAACCTAGTCAAACAGCATTTTGAACAGACGGAATGCTTGACAATAGAGAATTACTGCTGAATAATTTCAACGATTTTAGCGATCGCCTCGTTCAACTTCTCAGCCTTAAGCTTACCAGCTTTATAAAGTATAATTTCTCGGTCAGCCGTAAACAAGCGATTAGGTCTAATGTTGCTCGTAAGGTTTGAGTCCGCCCTCACTAAAATCACTACTTTCCAGAGTAATAGCATAGCAATCGGCTATTCTCTGGCTAGTAATTTGACAAACAATTAGATCGTCTCCTGTCAAAGTTGCTATAACTAAAGCCGGTCGGCGCTTGGCTTGTGTTAAATCTGAAAATGGGAATGGAACAACTACCACATCACCTTTTACAAATTCTGCCATGCTTCATCCTCCTCTGACTTTAACCAGTCTTTTTGCAAAGCAGATTCACTGAGCAGGCTTGATTCTAACTTATTTTTATCATATTTTACTTTTAGGAATTGCCGAAAATCCCAAACTTCTTCTAATATAAATTCTGGAATGTTATCCACTTCTTTAAGGAGCAATTCTTTAGCGTTCATGTCATTTACCCATAAAGACATAGTAACTGTTCATCTATGATAGCATCTTTGAGATTAGGAGCGATCGGTCTTTTTGCATCGAAAGGTCGAGATCCCTTTACGACTTTTTCTCAGGTTCGGGCGATTCCCTACGGGATAGCTTCGCACGCGCGTACTTTTTGCATCGAAAGGTCGAGATCCCTTTACTACTTTTTATCAGGGAAGGGCGATCTTTGGCATGGAAAAGGTCGATCGCTTGTTTGGGATGGGAGGGCGATCCTCTTCGTTGGCGCAGCCCCCGTTGGGGCGGGCTTTCCGTTTGATCGCTTCGCTAACGCTAACGCTTTTTGGGGTGAGAAGGTCGATCGCCCTTGACAACTTTTTTACGGCGGCGGGCGATCGCCTTTTTGGTATAGTAGAATTGTTGCATAACATGAACTAGCTAAATACAACTGCTCAGGAAATATGAATGAACAAATCCAAACAATTATCACAAAAACTCAACAAGGTCTAAAAAAACTTTACGGCGAACAATTAGACAAAATTATCCTCTTTGGCTCTCAAGCTAGAGGTGATGCTAGACCAGACTCCGATATCGATATCTTAATTGTTCTCAAAAATTCCTTCAACTACTCTCAAGAAAGCGACAGGATTAGTATTTTTATTGCCGACTTATGTTTAGAATATAATGTGCTAATTAGCTGTGCATTTGCCACTGATGAGCAATTTCATCAGGATAATAATGGTTTTTTTCGCAATATTCGACAAGAAGGGTTAGCGATATGACTCCAGAACAAGAAAGACTACTGGAGAAAGCTAATAGAAGTTTGCAAGCAGCGAGAGAATTAAATAACAGGGGTTTTCCGGAATTTGCCACTTCGCGTGCTTACTATTCGATGTTTTATCTCGCCACAGCATTTTTAGAAGCCGAAGGACTATCTTATTCGCGGCACGAGCGCCGTAATCGCTGCTTTTGGGGAACGCTTTGCTCGCACTAATCGAGTTCCGGTAGAATTGCACCGCTACCTAATTGATGCTGAAAGAACTCGTTTGAGAGCAGATTATAATGTCGATCCAAATATCACAGAAACCGATGCCGAACAACTGATATCGCCGACAGAATACTTTCTCAATTTTGCCACGGCCAGTATTGATTCGCTTCCTCCACCATCTTGTTAAATGATCGGGAGTATGTTTTGAGATGGAGGTCGAGATCCCTTTACGACTTTTTCTCAGTCCAGGGCGATTCCCTACGGGATAGCTTCGCACGCGCGTACTTTTGACATCGTGCCGGTCGAGATCCCTTTACAACTTTTTCTCAGGCGATCGCACTTCTCACCAAATTATAAAGTTTTATTACAATTTAAATTTTGTAACTTTAGATACAGAAACATCTGATATATTTATAAATAAGAACAAAAAAACAGCCCAACATTAATCGAAGAAAACGGAGGAATCGGATATGTCTACCGAAAATCAAGCCCGCTCCCTGATGATGCGCCACCACCACATGGTAAAGAACCGGCAGCAATCCATGCTCAACCGCAGCGCCAGCGAAGTCGGAATGCAAGATACCCACTACTGGGGCCACATTCAAGGCAAAGCCCAGCCCAGCCTTAAAGACAGCTACGATCGCAGCAACGCCACCATGAGCTAAGGCAAAGCTCAATTTCCCCAATTGCCCGCAAACCTATTACCTACATTTGGAGAAAACCAGTTATGTCTACTCAACAACAAGCGCGCAGCCTGATGATGCGCCACCAACGCCTCGTCAAAAACCGTCAGGAATCCATGCTGAGCCGCGCGGCTGCTGAAGTTGGTTTAGATACTGGTTCTCAGGCGAGTATCGATCGCAAATAACTCGTTTTTTCAACAGCGAGACAGTTGAATCAAGTTTGTTGTTTGCCAGCTATAAATTAATCATGTCAGTTATAAACCATCGCGACTTCTTATTGAGTTCTAGCTCTACAGAAGAAGTCGCGATTAATTTTATTAGTCAGTAGTCAGTAGTCAGTAGTCAGTAGTCAGTAGTCAGTAGTCAGTAGTCATTGGCAAGATTTCGGTTGTAGTGCTTGTGAGCAAAAGGTGAGCTTGCGTGAGAGTTGGCTCGCCTCAAACGTATACATCACAAAGAATAAAAGACGTTTGTGCCAAGAAACTTGATATAATCCCTTTTCAGCAGATTGAAGGCTACTAGGGAGGTCATCATGTCGGACTGGAAAGAAATTGACGGCGGAGTTACAGCACCGAAGGGATATCGAGCATCGGGAATTACAGCGGGTTTGAAGCCTTCTGGCTTGCCGGATTTAAGTTTGATTTTATCAGACGTGGAGGCGATCGCCGCGGGAGTCTTCACCACATCCACAGTTCGGGCTGCTTGCGTGGACTACTGCCGCCAGCGTTTGCAAGCCAAACCCAGCGCCAAAGCAATTTTGTGCAATGCCGGACAAGCAAATGCTGCGACTGGCGAAGCAGGCTTAGCAGATGCCCTCGAAAGCGCGAAATTGTTGGCAGAAGCGCTGAATATTCCTTCTGAATCGATTCTTTTGGCATCCACTGGCGTCATCGGACAGCGGATTAAAATGGAACCGCTGAGGGCGGGAATTCCGCGATTGGTTGCTGAGGCTTCACAAACTGGTTCAGATGCGGCGGCTAAGGCTATTTGTACGACTGATTTAGTGCCGAAAACGATCGCCCTGGAAACCATGTTTGGCGATCGCCCCGTGCGCATCGGCGGCATTTGCAAAGGTTCGGGAATGATTCATCCGAATATGGCAACAATGTTAGCATTTGTAACTTGCGATGCAGCAGTGTCGTCGCATTTGTGGCAGGAAATGGTGAGTCGGGCGGCTAACAGGAGTTTCAATCAAATTACTGTTGACGGCGATACCAGTACCAACGATTCGCTAATTGCTTTGACTAACGGCCAATCTCGCACGCCAGCGATTACGGAAATGGGCCCGGATGCGGAAAAATTAGAGGCGATGCTAACAGAAGTTTGCGTGCATTTAGCAAAGGCGATCGCCCGCGATGGCGAAGGTGCAACTTGTTTGGTGGAAGTGCAAGTTAGCGGCGCGCCGGATGAGGTTTCTGCGAGTAAAATTGCCAAAACAATTGTCGGTTCTTCTTTGGTGAAAGCTGCTATTTTTGGACGCGATCCGAATTGGGGCAGAATTGCGGCGGCGGCGGGGCGCGCTGGTGTTCCTTTTGAACAAGAGAATTTGCGGATTCAATTGGGGGATTTTTTGATGATGGAAAATGGACAACCCAAAGAGTTTGATAAATCTGCTGCGAGTAATTACATGAAAGCGGCGGCTGCTGGTGAATATCTGAAGGAAGACACTGTTTTAATTCAGGTTGGTGTGGGGAATGGTGGCGGTTTTGCGAAGGCTTGGGGATGTGATTTGAGTTACGACTACGTGAAGATTAACGCGGAGTATACGACTTAAGGGCGATCGGAATTTTCAGCCCGGGCGAAGATTATTTCCATACCCGGGCGGTGGTCGGCCCGGGCTGAAAATTAACTTTTTTTGTCGAGAACCCACTCGCAACATGAAGAAACCGGGTTTGTTGACAAAAAAACTTACACTTTAAGGCTTTGACGCTCGCAAGAAACTCGGTTTCTCCAAGCCTAGACCTCTTGCATAAATTTTTGATCTGATCGTCGGGAAACCGCTTCGGAACGCTTCTTAACGCAGATAATTTCAAGAATAGCGAGCGATTTTTGCAATAGGTCTTTTGTATATCAGTCCTATTTTTTAGGAAATTATCAAAACTATTTTACCCGTCACTGAACCTGTTTCTAACAACTCATGCGCTGCTTGAGCTTGTTCTAGAGGAAAAGTCTGGCTGACGTGAATTTTCAGCAAATTTCGATCGCACAAACGAGCACACTGCTGCAAAATCTTCGCCTGCTGTTCCTGTTCCTCCACCAAACCTTGCAGCATCGGAGTTAACATTAACTCCAGACTAATTCGCAGATTGCGCATTCTCGCCGTTTTCAAATTCCCCAAATCCGGATCTGGTTCCAAAATTGTTACCAAATCTCCATAAATCTTGACAGCCGGAATAGTTTGGTAAAAAGTTTCTCCCCCGACAGTATCAAAAGCCAAGTCAACTCCTTGTCCCTGAGTCCAAGTCAAAACTTCATCGACAACATCGGTATTTTTGTATAAGATAACTGAATCAGCACCCAACTGCTTGACAAATTCGGCTTTTGTGTCAGAACTAACAGTAGTACAAACCTCAGCGCCTTGCAACGAAGCCAACTGTATCGCGACGTGGCCCACACCGCCTGCACCAGCTAGAATTAGCACTTTTTGTCCGGGTTGCATCCGCCCTCGATCGTATAGCGATTCCCATGCTGTAATTAAAACTAACGGTGCCGCCGCTGCTTCAGCAAAACTTAAAGCAGCAGGCTTGATGGCGAGGAAACGTTCGTCTACAACGGCAAACTCAGCGTAAGTACCGATCGACCCGCCCAAACCCCCATTGCAGAAAAAAACCTCGTCTCCCACTTGGAAACTCTGCACAGCAGCACCGAGGGCCTCTACGACTCCAGCCCCGTCGCACCCCAAAACGTGAGGAGTTTTCTCCGGGTAAAAAGTGCCGCGCGATCGCAACTTAGTATCTATCGGATTGAGCCCCGCCGCCCGCAGCCGCACCAAAACTTCAGTTTCTGTTTGTATAGTAGGGGCGGGGATATCTTGCAATCTCAATACGGACGGGCTTCCGGGCGTTTCAAAAACGATCGCTTTCATTAGGGGTATTAACTCTCTTGTCGCCTTCACCTGCGATCCTACCTTGTATTCGTTACTCATCTGTGACGATACTTAGTTATTTTTAATAAATAGATTGGCTTCAAGTAACTACTACAATTATCGAGCGGTGCTAATCGATGTTCCAGCTAGATTTATTCCTTTACTTTGAGATTCTTGCATATTTTCTGGGATTATCGGCGAGTTTAGCCTTTGCCTCCGCGATTTATCTCAAGTGGCAGCGAAGGCCTCCCAGTCTGCCGCCGACAGCACAAAAACGGCAGTTGGCAGAATTAAACGACGATTCATCTGCAAGAAGATTGAAAATTTGGCAAAACTTTTTGATTTTCCCCAGCTCAAATCTGTTGCCGATCGCTGACAGATTATTGGGTAAAGTTTTAGGTATTGGCCGCGCTCTATTCTTCCGGCAGCAACAGCGCCCAACAGTGAATTATTCGCCTGCGATCGGGCCTGCAACTAGCAAAACCGTAAGTCTGAGTATGGAAGGCTCGATCGCCCAAAATGCCAGCAACCCTCCCAACGTCAACCCACCCCAAGTTAGCGCTTCCCCGCAATTAGCAGAAGACTTGCTGGGCGACATCCTAGCAGGTACTAATTCGCCCGGAGGAGCAGAATTCTTTGATGGCTTAGTTGGCCACTTAGCCTCAGCACTCGGAGTTCGCAGCGCCGTTGTTTCCAAGTCTAGGAAGTCGATCGAACGCACCGATCCGACTCCCGATCAATTACAAGTTATCAGTTTTTGGAGCGACGGACAGCAGCAGCCCAACTTTGAGTGCGACACCGCCCATACTCCCGAAGCACTGGTGTTTGAGCAGGCAATGTACTCCTGTCCAGACAGCCTCCTGGAAACCTTCCCAGAAGACCGCAGACCGATTGTTACAGGTGCGCGCAGCTTCCTGGGAGTCTTGCTCAAAAACTCCTACGGGGAACCTTTAGGAATTATTTGTATTTTCCACGATCGCCCGCTGCTAGAAGCACATCTCACTAAATTTCGACTAATTCTCAGCATCTTTGCCGGAAGGGCCGCCGCCGAATTAGAGCGGCAGCGCCTAGAAGCAGCACTCTGCACCGTAGAAGCAAAATACTGTGCGCTTGTAGAACAAATGCCCGCTGTCACCTACATTTCTCCCCTCAACCGCAATGCCAAACTTTACATCAGCCCACAAATCGAGACTTTTCTGGGTTACTCTGTAGCTGAATGGAAGGCAGACCCGGATCTGTGGCTGAAACTCGTTCACCCAGAAGACCGCGATCGCGTGTTAGTTGAAAACGCCACACAGAAATTCACCGGTGGAGAAGATATCTTTGGCGACGGGCCGCTGGTTTCAGAATACCGCGCGATCGCCCGCAATGGCAGAGTTGTCTGGTTCCGCGATCGAGCGATCGCAGTTCGCGATCAAGCCAGCAAGTCCGTGATCCTTCAAGGCGCAATGTTTGACATCACAGAGACTAAAGTAGCTGCCAGCGCCCTGCTAGAAAGCGAATATCGCTATTACACCTTAGCGAAAATACTGCCAGTGGGGATTTTCCGCGCCGACGCTGCTGGAGATTGCTTGTACGTCAACCAGCGATTTTTGGAGATGGCGGGACTGACAGCGCCCAAGGCATTGGGCGAAGGTTGGGCTCAAAGTTTGCATCCCGAAGACCGCGATCGCGTTTTGAGCCTCTGGTATCGCGCTGTCACAGACAAGTTGCCTTGTAAGTTAGAGTACCGCTTTTGTAACGGCGACCTCACAACCTGGATATTTTGGCAAGCAGTGCCGGAAATTGACCACAAGGGGGAAGTTCTGGGCTATCTCGGTACGCTGACTGATATCAGCGATCGCAAACAAGCAGAATTCGCGCTGCAACAAGCCGAAGAAAAATACCGCAGCATCTTTGAAAATGCGATCGAGGGAATTTTTCAGACGACTGCTGACGGGCGCTACCTCAGCGCTAACCCTGCTTTGGCGAGAATTTACGGCTACGAGTCGGCCGCCGAACTGATCGCAAACATCCACGATATCGATCGCCAACTCTATCTCGATCCCAACCGCCGCGTTGAGTTTTTGCGCGCGATCGAAAAACACGGTTCTGTGTCAGAGTTCGAGTCCCAAGTTTACCGCGCTGACGGCACTACAATCTGGGTTTCCGAGAACGGCCGGGATGTTCGCGACGCTGACGATAAGTTGCTTTACTACGAAGGTACTGTCGAAGATATCACCCTCCGCAAAATAGCCGAAGAGAAGTTAGTACACGATGCTTTGCACGATACGCTAACGGGCTTACCCAACCGAGCTTTATTTATGGATCGCTTGGGACACGCGATCGAGCTTTCCAAACGCCGTCCCGAAGTTTTGTTTGCGGTGCTGTTTATCGATCTAGACCGCTTTAAGGTTGTCAATGACAGTTTGGGGCATTTAGTGGGCGATCGCTTGCTAATCGCGATCGCGCAGCGCCTGGAAATCTGTTTGCGCGTTGGAGATACCGTTGCCCGTCTCGGCGGCGACGAATTCGCTATTTTGCTGGAAAATATCAAAAATACCGAGGATGCGATCGTCATTGCTGAACGAGTGCAAGCGGAACTAGCACAGCCTTTTTACCTCAACGAATATCAAGTTTTTACCAGTGCTAGCATTGGTATTGTTTGTTCTGGTGTACCGCAGCTTTCAACGGAAAGTAGCGAACTTTCGAGCGCTGGAAATCTGGGAAATGTCGATCGGGAAACTGCTTTGTCTTGCCTATCTTCCGACTCCCCCGATCCCAATATCCCATTCCGAATATTGTACGATCGACCAGAAGAACTGCTGCGAGATGCAGATGCGGCCATGTATCACGCTAAGGGATTGGGCAAAGCGCGTCACGAAGTTTTTGACTTAAGTATGCACACTCGCGCCGTCGCCCTGTTGCAACTAGAAAACGACCTACGGCGCGCTCTAGACTCCGAGGAATTTCGGCTTTACTACCAGCCCATCGTCTCTCTAACTAGCGGTAGAATCAGCGGTTTTGAAGCGCTGCTGCGGTGGTATCACCCCGATCGCGGTTTAGTCTCTCCCGGCGAGTTTATTTTAGTCGCAGAAGAAACTAGATTGATTGTACCGATTGGTTGGTGGATGATGCGATCGGCTTGCCGTCAGATCCACGAGTGGCACCAAAAATTCCCAGCAAATCCGCCCCTGACTGTCAGCGTCAACCTTTCTAACGAACAATTTAAACAGCCTGATTTAATCGATCGCATTCGTGAAATTTTACAAGAAACTCAGCTTGACCCCCGCACTTTCAAGTTAGAAATTACTGAAGGTGTCATCATGGACAATGCCGAATCAGCAGCCACTATCCTCGCCCAATTGAAAAATTTAGAAATTGAATTATATATTGACGATTTCGGCACCGGTTATTCTTCTTTGAGTCGTCTGCACACTTTTCCCACTGACGCCTTAAAGATCGATCGAGCTTTTGTCAGCCGCATGACTGAAGATGAAGGAAACGAAGCCATCGTACAGACTATTTTAATTTTAGCCAGTCATTTAGACATGGATGTAATTGCCGAAGGAATCGAAACCGTCGAACAGCTTAATTTGCTCAGAGCCCTGCAATGCGAATACGGACAGGGATACTTTTTCTCAAAAGCCGTAGACAGCATCACAGCCACAGGTTTGATAGAAAGTCAACCCGTATGGTAATTAGTCAGTAGTCAGTTGACAGTTGACCGCTCGACAGTTGACAGTTGGGTTACATCGGAATGATAACGCAATGCGAGCATCTCGCGAGCTAAGCTGAATCAAAGCGCTGAACTCGGAAAATTATGATTCTGATACAACCGGACACGATATCCTTAGTTATTGGTCATTTGTAATCAGAAGTCGAAAGTTAAAAGTTAAAAGATACTTTGTGACCAATGACAACTGACAACTGACAACTGACAACTATCAACTGACCACTGACAACCGTCAACTAACTTAAACTTTCGCTTCCAAAGACTTAAGAAACTCAGTATTCACCCCCGACTCGCGAGTCATGGCAATTTTCCCAGTCCGAGCAATTTCCTTAATCCCAAACCTATTCAGAACCTGGACAATCGCCACCATTTTACCAGGATCTCCCACAACTTCCAAAGTCAGCGTATCATCACCAATATCTACCACCCGCGCTCTAAAAATCTGAGCCAACTCAATGATCTCCGATCGCGTCCCGCTAGCAGCATTAACTTTCAGCAACATCAACTCCCGTTCTACACAGGGAATTTCGGTTATATCCTGAACTTTCAGCACATTAATCAACTTATACAGTTGCTTAGTCAACTGTTCAATAATCTGGTCATCTCCCGGTACAACCATCGTAATCCGAGACACTCCCACTTGTTCCGCCGGGCCGACGGCCAGACTTTCAATATTAAAGCCCCGACGGGCAAACAAACCAGCAATTCGAGTGAGGACACCCGCTTCATCTTCAACTAAAACCGAAAGAGTGTGTTTCATTTCTCCAAAAAAAGACGCATTTTGTGCAATTCTACTGTCGCCAATTCGCCTTTTAGGAGAACCGCACGGTCATTGAACCTGCCTTACACAATGATAGAGGAGACGGCAATGCCCATCGGTGTCAACTTAATCTCAAATCCAGTCAGAGATTGTTGTTTGACTATTAAATCCAGATCCCCCCTAGCCCCCCTTAAGAAGGGGGGGACAAGAACTTACTCAAAGTCCCCCTTCTTAAGGGGGATTTAGGGGGATCTAGACTTTGCGTAAAACCCAGATTTATCAATGGTTTCAGGCTTAAGTTGACAGCAATGGGCACTCGCAGTCTCCTCATTTCTCAACCCGAAATTTTGAGACCAATTGGTCTCAAAAATCCTTCAGAGAAAAACCCGGTGTTGCAGCGATGGCATCTGGCGACGGACTTGTTCTAGCCGATCGGGATTAATCTCTGCCATCGCCACACCCGGTTCCTCACCAGCATCCGCCAAAACCACACCCCAAGGGTCGATAATCATCGCGTGGCCGTGAGTTTGACGGCGGCCGTAGTGGTGTCCAGTCTGGGCCGGGGCGATCGTATAACAAGTATTCTCGATCGCCCTAGCTTGCAACAAAACCTTCCAGTGATCCTTGCCAGTGTAAGCAGTAAACGCCGCCGGCACGAACAAAACATCAGCACCCTTGTGCGACAAATGTCTGTACACTTCCGGGAACCGCACGTCGTAGCACACCGAAAGTCCCAGCGTCCCCAAATCCGGCGACACATAAACCGGCGGCAAATCTTCACCAGCTTTCACCGTGTTCGATTCCCTGTAAGTAATCCCATCTGGCACATTCACATCGAACAAATGTACTTTTTTGTACCTGGCAACTTCGCTACCGTTTGGGTCTACCAGCAAACAAGTATTGTATACCTTCCCCCCATCCGTCGGCACCGGAAATCCGCCGCCCAGAATCGTTACCTGGAAGCGCTGGGCCATGGTTTTGAGGAATTTTTCGCTTTGGAGTCCGATCGCATCTGCAAGAGCAATCTTGTCCTCCTCTTCTCCCATAAACGAGAAATTTTCTGGTAAGGAAACTAACTCCGCACCCCGGCGCACTGCCAGGTCGATTAATTCCTCTGCCTGAACCAAATTTTTTTGCAGGTCAGGCAAGCTAGTCATTTGAATTGCTGCGGCGAGATAAGACTTCATCGATTCAAAATATTGGTCTGTTGTCTGTTGTCTGTTGTCTGTTGTCTGTTGTCAGTGGTTATTTGTTATTGGTTATTTGTTATTGGTTATTGGTGAGGCTATACAAATAACCAATGCCCAATGCCCTATGCCCTATGCCCAATGCCCGATGCCCGATGCCCGATGCCCGATGTCCCGTCCCACCTGATGTTACTGAGACGAAGGCTATAGTTTGAGAGTTTTGATGTTTGAGTTATAAATTAACCTTTAACTAACTCAAGACTCAAAACTCAAAACTCTCAACTTTTTTGCCCTCGATTTTGCGACCTAAGTTCGCTCAAATCTTAAGGCATCGGGTGGAAAAGCAGGTCAGGGAAAAAGCGGTTAAATTCAATCAAAGCCGCACCTTGAATAGAGAGCCAAAGGATAGCCAATACTGGCGCGGTTGAAAGAAACTTGACAAAATATTGCATGAATTCTGCTCCTTAAATTTCGAGACAGTTGGTAATTGCCGATCGCGAATTGTGCTAATTGCTAACTTGCGGTTAATAAATTAACTGTTAGCCCTTAGCCGTCGCTCCATTTCCCTATTTTAGCGGGGGGAAACAGTAATTTCATCATCCTTGGCAAACATTTCACCAGTGGTGATTTCTTTGAGTGCTGCCAGAGGCCATAAAACGCCGCTCAGCATAGATTTGATTGCCAAAGGAACGTCGATAATAATCTCTTTTTCCTCTGGAGTCGCTGATTTTTTGCTAACTTGCAGGTAAGCGCGGCCCACCCAACCAATCCAACCAGCCATATACAAGAACAGTATGCTAGGAATCAAAAAGTCGCCAGCCTTGTCCAAGCTACCGTCTACGATTAAGTGCGGGTATCCTTCCGGGCCGCACATAGCTTGAGAATAGCGATCGAATCTTGCCTTCGCAGATGCCGGGTCGCCATTGGTAGAACGCGCATTTTTAGCCAGTTCCTTGAACGCGGGAGAGTCCTTGCACGGCACCAAATTGTAAGCCGAAGCAACTGGAGCAAAACTGATCCACAGACTAACCACTAAAATTGCAGCAAACAATCGTCGCATGAAATTGTTTCCTTTTGTTACAAAACAATAAGTTTTTTTACAAGCATTTCAACTTGCCGATCTGTAATCCAGATTACCGCATTTGTTGACAGTGTAAAGCATCCATCATTGAAGTGGCAAAGCCCAATAGAATGAGGGATTCCGGTTTCATCAGTCAGTGCCGGCGCTAGCAATACCGCGAGGATATTCCACAGCTTGCATCCGATGATAGCCTTACCTGTCCTTGGGAGGGCAGATGCTCCCGCCAGCTATAACCTGAGTACAGGCAGAGCGGGGGACTTGCGCCAAATTAGTTAAGCTAGCAATAGCTAACCTATCAAATAAAATTACCAGTTAATGGCAACCATTTTCGCGATCGAAACAAGTTGTGACGAAACAGCAGCAGCAATTGTTAAGAATCGTCAAGTTTGCAGCAATGTTGTAGCATCACAAATTAAAATCCACGAACAGTACGGTGGGGTAGTCCCGGAAGTAGCTTCGCGGAGTCACCTAGAAATGCTAAATCAGGTAATTGCCCAGTGTTTGAGTGAAGCCAACCTGAGTTGGTCAGAAATCGACGGCATTGCAGCGACTTGTGCCCCCGGTTTAGTCGGTGCATTGTTAGTCGGGCTGACAGCGGCGAAAAGCTTGGCAATAGTCCACCAAAAACCTTTTTTAGGCGTCCACCACCTCGAAGGGCACATCTACGCTTCTTACCTAATCGAACCCGACTTGCAGCCGCCGTTTTTGTGTCTGTTAGTTTCCGGGGGACACACCAGCTTAATTCACGTTAAAGATTGCGGCGTTTACGAAACAGTCGGAAAAACGCGCGACGATGCGGCGGGCGAAGCTTTTGATAAAGTCGCCAGACTGTTGCAGCTAGGATATCCCGGCGGGCCGCTGATGGACAAATTGGCAGCCTTGGGCAATGCCCAAGCATACCCCCTACCTGAAGGTAGAATTTCGCTGCCAGGTGGCGGATATCATCCCTACGACAGCAGTTTTAGCGGGTTGAAAACAGCGGTTTTGCAGTTAGTGCAGAAACTCAAAAAACAAGATATTAATGCCGGCGGCGAAGGCGTCTTGGCTGCCTCTACAATTAATGATATTGCGGCGAGTTTTCAGGAAACAGTAGCGAAGGGTTTAACCAAAAGGGCGATCGACTGTGCACTAAATTTAGGACTTACTACTATAGTAGTCGGCGGCGGAGTCGCAGCCAACAGCGGACTGCGAAAACACTTACAAGCCGCAGCAGCCAAAAACAACTTACGAGTATTGTTTCCCCCATTGAAATATTGCACAGATAACGCAGCAATGATCGGCTGTGCGGCCGCCGAACACTTGCAGCGAGGACACATATCACCGCTGACTTTGGGAGCAAATTCGCGGATGCCCGTTAGCGATGTCATGGAACTATACATTAGTCATTAGTTAACAGTTAACAGTTAACAGTTAACAGTCAACAGTCAACAGTCAACAGTCAACCAAACCATGAAAATCCGCGACGCAGTAGAAAGCGATTTACCCGCAATCGTCCAAATATACAACGCAGCAGTACCAGGGAAAATGGCCACAGCAGATTTAAAACCTGTTTCAGTCGAAAGCCGCCTTACGTGGTACAAAGAACACTCGCCCAATTCGTTGCCGATTTGGGTAATGGAATCAGAACAAAATATCGTGGGCTGGCTGAGTTTTCAGCTTTTCTACGGACGCGCCGCTTATCAGCATACCGCAGAAATTAGCATTTACGTCGCGCCCGATCGCCAATGCTGCGGAATTGGACAAAAATTATTGCAATCAGCAATCATGCGGAGTCCAGAATTGAGACTCAAAACCCTGATGGGCATAATTTTTGCTCACAATCAGCCTAGTTTAAGATTGTTCGAGAAATTTGGGTTTCAGCAGTGGGGATATCTGCCGCAAGTGGCCGAACTTGATGGCGTTGAAAGAGACGTGATAATTCTGGGTTTGCGTTGTCTGTAGGGACTTAGGCGAGATCCCATTAGTGTCAAATTAGCATTAAATGTAGTACCGGTCTGCTGTTTGACGATATAGGCCCAGATCCCCCCTAGCCAAGAGGGCGGGCACGGGGGCACCGCCCCTACAAAGGGGGGGACAGGAAGCGCTCAAAGTCCCCCTTGCTTTCGGGGGATTTAGGGGGATCGAGACTTGGCGTAGAAGCGAGATTTTCAAGGATCTGATGTTTGCTCAATCTGCTAAAATTGTCATTTCATCCAAAGATGCGATCGCCACATCAGCCTTTTCCAAATGACTAACCTGGGCATTTCCCCAACAAATCCCGATACAGCCAGCCGCGCCCGCATTTTTACCCATCTGAATATCGCCCGCTGAATCTCCCACCATCAAAGTTGCTGCGGGATTTACTCCCAGTTTCTCGCAAGCTTGCAAAAACAATTTCGGATCGGGTTTGTGAAGCGTGGAATCAACTCCCATTTCTAACTGAATGTAGTCGGCTAATGCGTGGTGTTTCACGAATTTTTGCACTGCTTCTGTCGTAGCCGCCGAAAGAATTCCCAGTTTTAAACCAGCTTCCGAAAGATATTTCAGCACTTCCAAACTGCCGACAAATAAAGGAGAAACAGCACTATTTTTAAACATTTCGTCCGCTTCGTCAAAAGCGCGGCGCGCAATAGTTAAAGATTCCAACCATGCCCTGCCGGTTTCGGCGATATATCCCGCCGCCACAATTTCGTTTTCCCGGCGACTACCGACGGCTAGCAATCCCGTGGGATCGAGGCTGCTACCTTCGATACCGAAAGCCATTTGTAAAGGCTCTCCAACACCGGGAATTTGAGCGTCTGCGAGGCGAGCTCGTTTCATCCCCAAAAGTCTCAAAAACTGTTGAGAATCCTCTAGAGTGCCGTCTTTGTCAAAGATTACGGCTTGGATATTTGAGAAGGTAATGCCCCGACATTTAATAGTTACCAAGAATCTGAACTCCGTAATTTTTATATTTTTTTATATTTTCCCATATTGCGCTATTTTTGGCAATTGTTGTTAGCGCAACATAACTCTCTTGTCCCCCCCTTATTAAGGGGGGTGCCAGGGTGATCTGGCCTTAACTATTACGAGATGCCCGATCGCACGCACCCAACAACTCCTGACAAACTCCCTCAAAACACTGCAACACATCAACATTCGTAAACCTGACAACTTGCAGTCCATACCCCTCGAAAATCCCTGTTCTTTCCGCATCATATTGTTTCCCCTGTTCGGTAAAATGACTCTCGCCATCAACCTCAATTACCAATCTTAAAGCAGCACAATAAAAATCTACAATAAAATTGTCGATCGGTCGCTGTCTCAAAACTCGAAAAGGGAAATTTCTCAGAAAATCTTCCCAAAGTTTCTTTTCGGCTGGAGTTGGATTTTGCCGAAGTTCCTTGGCGATAGGGATGAGTTTTGGGTTGTAAGGTAGGTGGAAATTGGAGTCGTTTAATTTGGTCATAATCCTCCTAATCTCGGATTGATCCCCCCTAGCCCCCCTTAAGAAGGGGGGGACAAGAGAGTTCTCAAAGTCCCCCTTCTTAAGGGGGATTTAGGGGGATCTCCGGGTTCACAATATTTAAAATCGTCCCGCTAAATTGGCCACAATTAATGCTAATTCAACGGGCTTCACAGGCTTAGCAATATGCCTTTGAAAACCCGCATCGATCGCCCTTTGCCGCTCTTTATCACTCGCATACGCAGTCAGCGCAATGGCTGGGATTTGTCCTCCGGCTTCTGCAGCAAGGGTTCGGACTTCTCGAATTAAGAAATACCCATCTTCCTCTGGCATTCCGATATCCGAGATTAGCACATCGTATCTGCCGGGATTCTCAGTCATAGCATCGATCGCACTTTTGGCAGATGCAACTGTCAAAACCTCGGCCCCGTAGCCTTCGAGCACAAATTCTAAGAGCTCCCGCGTATCGATCCGATCGTCCACCGCTAGGATGTGCAAACCTTCGAGAGAGGGGACGATATCGCTGGAATCGTTTACAGGCGCCATCAAAACAGTTGTTGGCTTTACATCGATCGCCGATATCGACTCTTGAGGTAGCGATCGCAACGGCAATCTCAGAGTCATTGTAGTTCCTTGTCCCTCACCCGGACTATCCGCCAGCACCGTTCCCCCGTGCAATTCTACCAGATGACGGACGATCGACAAACCCAATCCCAGCCCTTGATTCGCCTTACTGGTGCTGGAATCGCCTTGATGGAAACGATCGAAAATATACGGCAAGAATTCTCCCCCAATCCCTTTTCCGGTGTCGCTGACTCGAAGTTGAGCGCGATCGTCGATCGCCTCTAAGACAACTTCCACTCGTCCCCCCGCTGGAGTAAACTTAATGGCATTAGATAGCAGATTCCACACAACCTGCTGCAAGCGACCAGCATCGCCTAAAACAGTCGCAGAAGTCAACTGCGAAACAATTTGAATGTTTTTGGCATCCGCTGATAATTGAACCCCGTCGATCGCACTTTGTACCACCACAACCAGATCGATCGAACTGCGATCGAGAGCCAATTTGCCGCTCGTAATCCGGGAAATATCCAGGATATCTTCGATTAACTGAGATTGCGCCCTCGCGCTCCGTTCGATCACCTCTAGAGCGCGAGTAGCGGCGGCTTCCTTAAGCTGGCCAGAACGCAGAATTTGTGCCCATCCCAGGATCGGAGTCAGGGGATTGCGGAGTTCGTGGGAGAGATTCGCCAGAAATTCATCTTTAGTACGGTTGGCGGTTTCTGCTTGTTGGCGGGCCAACTGTTCCTGCTGCAATAACTGCGATCGTTCTATCTCAAACTGCTTGCGCTCGGTGATATCCTCGATCGACAACAAAAGCATTAAAGCTTTTTCTTCTCGTTCAAGTTTACAAGCATTCAGCAGCATAGTTTTCTGCCCGATCTGCTCAAACAGGTGATCCAACTCAAAGTTGTGAAGCTGAACATCACTCACCAGAATATCTTCCAATATCGATCGCAATTGCGGGATATTCCACTGCCCATTTCCCAATTCAAAC
>JAYUGZ010000788.1:0-1193 GCA_043767465.1 Cyanobacteriota bacterium | reverse complement strand
TTGGCAAGCAAAATACGATTAGGTTGGGCTGTTTGTCGGTGGCGGTTTGTTTTGGTTTAATTATTGCATCGGGATTTACTGGGAATCCAATTTTGTTTAAGTCTGCTTTACTTTTGTTTGGGCTAGCTTCGGGAATTACCACGACGGGGGCGCTGAGTTTGATGTTGGATTTGACTGCTGCGGAAACTGCGGGGACTTTTATTGGGGCTTGGGGTTTGTCGCAAGCGATGGCGCGAGGTATCGCGACGGTTAGCGGTGGTGCTATCTTGGATTTTGGCAGGAGTTTGTTTGGGGTGCCGATGTTGGCTTATGGGTTAGTTTTTACTGTGCCGGCGGTGGGTATGATTCTGGCTGTTTGGCTTTTGGGTAGGGTGGATGTTGCAGAATTTCAGGATAATGCTAAAAGTGCGATCGCAACTATTCTTGAAAATGAATTAGACTGATATTTGGTTAGTTGTTATTTGTTAGTTGTTATTTGTTAGTTGTTATTTGTTATTATCAGGATCGTAACCAATAACCAAATAACCAATAACCAATAACCAATAACCAGTAACCAGTAACCAATAACCAACAACCAATAACCAATAACCAATAACCAGTAACCAATAACTAATGCAAGATTTTTGGAACTCTATTTTAACTTTTTCTCAGACTACTGTCAAGACAGTCGGACAGCAGTTTTTGAAAGATTTCGGTTCTGCACAAGCGGATGAGAAAGATGATGGCAGTTTGGTTACGCAGTCTGACAATTGGGCGGATGCAGAGATTAGAAATGCGATCGCACTTGCTTTCCCCAATCACGGGATTTTGAGCGAAGAAGGAGAGCACGTTTTACCTGATACTGAATGGTGTTGGGTTGTCGATCCTCTCGATGCTACCACTAATTTTGCTCGGGGAATTCCGATTTGGGGGATTTCTTTAGGTCTATTATATCGCGGCACTCCGGTTTTTGGTTGTGTGCATTTGCCGCTGCTGAATCAAACTTTTCACGGTTTTTATGCAGAGGATTTCGGGGACAATGATCTATTGACAAATATGCCTCAAGGTGCATTTTTAAATGGTAGACAGATTCGCCCAATTGCTGAAAAAATGAGCGGAAATCATATTTTTAATTTGTGTTCCCGGAGTGTGGGCATCGGGCCTCATCTTCCGAGTAAAATTCGGATGTTGGGTATGGCTAGTTACAATTTTTT
>JAYUGZ010000787.1:0-1196 GCA_043767465.1 Cyanobacteriota bacterium | reverse complement strand
TGCTGAATAGGTATTTTCCGTCTAAATCGCTTCAAGGTTGCTTCGGAAGTTTTCGCCGCGCTATACCAAGCAACTGCTGTTGCTTGCCAGCCTTTCTTTCTTCTTTCGCGATCGACGATTTCTAGTCCTTCTTTCGATGCTTTCAGAGAAACAGCCATGCTTCAGTAAATTTAATGTTACAGAATAATATCATAGCTACATATGTAAAATGCAGCATTCCGCACAAACATTCGATTCATACCTGATAATTTCAGGATTTTTACCAGCTTTACTCAAAACATGGCTTTTGGGCGGTTCATTTTTGGCTCAGTTCGATCGGCAGCGACAGATATGAGCCAAAACTAGAACGCTCAAACCTTTGTACATCAGAGATTCTAGAGATGTGAGAGCAAATTGGCGCCAATTGAACTTCTCCACCAATCACATCCACATATCGGAGTAGTCAAAAGATGGAATCTCAAAATCAACAACCTATCACCCACACTGAGCAACCTGCAACAACGCCTGTGCGAGTTGAAACACCGCAATTTTCGCAATATTGGGTAACAGTACCTGAGGTAATTTTGGCGGTTGCTACTCTAACTGGTGCAATGACTGAGTTAGTTCGAGTCTTACGAGGAAAAGACAACAAGAAATAATACAGGATTTACACACTTCGACCAAAGAAACCGGGTTTTTTACCAAATCTGCGCGTTTCAACGCGTCTTCTCGTAAAAACCCGGTTTCTGACGACTCGCGCGCGCTGGGACTAAAGAAACCGGGTTTTTTACCAAATCTGCGCGTTTCAACGCGTCTTTTCGTAAAAACCCGGTTTCTAGGCCCGATGCGTAAGCCCTAAAAAGGACTTAACCTTGCAACTTACCGCCCAGATTTTCTCGGCGGCGTACCGTCAGCCCGCTTCCGACGAATCAGCACACTCATCACCTGGCCAGGATTTGCCGCGCGCTGTACGGGACTCCAATCGCCAACTTGGGCAAATCCCAATCGGTACAAAGTAAGAATGGTTTCCCGGACACCCTGGGGCGAACCCACAAGCGTTACCAACAGCACATCCTGTTCTGATATGGCTGCTGAATCGGAATTTGGACAATCAGATTCGTTTTCGTCGGGCACGAATTCCTGTGACATATTATGTTCTCCTGACTTTGGGTTTTCTAAGGAAACCCAAAAATCCAGCCGCCCCGCAGTTCAACAGA
>JAYUGZ010000786.1:0-3252 GCA_043767465.1 Cyanobacteriota bacterium | reverse complement strand
ATTAAATGCCATCCAAGAAAGTTTCCCCAACCAGTCAAAATAGCACTCAGGCTCTAGGTGATGAACAATCCTGAATTGACAGGCAAACTTGCCAACCCAAAACTCACGCTGTTTGCCTTTCATTTGTGCAGCAACCTTGCCAAAGGTGAGAAACAACCTGTAGATAATTCTGACCATTTATGGCAGAAATGCGTTGCTTTGGGACACCTGCTGCAAACAAATCTGCAATTCGATTCCTTACCGGAAAAGCTGAGCAATAGAGACAGCCAAAATAGCCCACAGAGCGACTATCTTGAACTTTATCAGTCAGATGGCGATAGATTTGTGTCATTTACAACTGTTAGCCAACCGGACAAACTGCCCCTAACAGGTGTAATTTACCCGCTGCAACTTCACGATACTTACGCACTTGACTTCAGCCTATTTTCCCCGAATTTAACAACAGTAGAAATCAACCAACTGAGCAACCTAAATTTTCAAGGTTGTCTGCTACCTTGCGAAATCCAAGCATCACTGGGACAAACCCTAGTATTATTTGCTAAACCTGTTGATTTTGCTGACAATTATCAAGATTTAGCAGTAGCTTGTGTAGACGCTTTGTTTCAAAATTCAGAGCAAAAACAACCAAAACCATATTTCATCGGTGAAGGCAAACTGCTAGGTAGTCCGATTTTTGAATTTGACAATAGTGAAGAAGATCCGAGATTAAAGTGTCATATCCTAGTCTGGTTAGATACTGATGAAAAAACTTCAGAGATAGAAGAATTAGGTAATTATTACCGTCCGCTGATTAATTTGTTATGCTGTCGCAGTAAAATCCTTTATGTTTATCACCAAGCGCATCTTTGCAACGAGGAAGCGAGAAAACTGTACAGTCAATTAGAAGAAAAAGTAGCAGAATTTAGCCATTTGAAATCAGATAGAGAGCAACGTCTGGAACAACTAGAGGGCTGGCTGACGGAACTCCCTCAAATCGGGTTAACTTATGCCCGCTATTTGCGAGATATAGAACTTCACCAGATTTCAATTGAAACGAATGCTAAAAACTATAGTTATTGGCTCAAAGAACTTGGCGATTCCAGCATCAAAGACATCGACAATTTAGATTTTATCAAAGAATTTATCAAGGGTAGTTGCAAGATTTTTCCGCAACAGATTAAACTGAATATGAGTTATCTTACCGCCGGAAAGGAATTGTTTCAACAGATGATTGAAACAATCCGGGGTATTGTGGAAGTTGATGCTCAAAAATTACAGGTAGAGTATGAGCAAGGTGAAAGAGATCGCGATCGCAATTTACAAATTACCATAGCCGTTGTCGGTGTGGGTATAGGCGTTGCGGGGGTTGTTTCCAGCAGCTACACCTTGTGGGTAGAACAACCTCGGGCTTTACCATCTCCCCAACACCCGTTCCTATGGCCCCATCCCTTCGTGATGGCGATTATAGTTAGTTGCTTGTGCGGTGGAATCTTGGGATGGCTTGCTTTGCTGACTGCTCGTAAAGTGCTAAAATCATCATCCGATAGGCAAAGTGTATCTGGTTCCCAAAGTCAACCAGTTAATCATGTTTTGCAGGAAGCGGAAGAAGTGCGATCGACCAGAGATACAGAAGTTCGATAATATAGAATTAGGTTCGCCACTGATTAAGCCAGCGAACTTGCCCTTTCCAGTCAGCAGCTTGTGTTTCTGAAAGCAGGCGATCGAGCGAAGCAATTAGACTAGATAATGTCCAACTGTTTTGAGCAGCCAAAATGATGCCACAATGTTCGGGATAACGCTGAGCTAAAATCTGAAAATCCCGGATATTAAACGTAAAAATACACCGCCCTCGCGCTGTTGCTTCTAGCAATTGAGCCTCATCGCTAGCATCTAAAGCCATCCACTCACTCGGTGTCCGAGTGACATCGTGACTGCGAGATAAAAGGGCGGATTGCAAAGCTTTAATAGAGGTATCGGCATCTAGATGCAATAGCGGTTTAGACATTAGCAGCTTCGATAATTTGCTCAGCGGCAATAGATGCGTCTATTTCTTGATGGTGAGTCGCATAAAAAGCGAGAACAGCGTTCACTTGATTTTCACTTAAGTCATACTCAGTGGCAATTTGGTTTGGAGAAAAACCCCATTTCTGCGCTGCGATGACTACTGTTTGCACCCGCAACCGAGTGCCGCGCAAAACGGGAACGAGTTCGCCGCTAGCGCCGCGCACATAGGTGATTTCAGGAAAAGCCGGATCGTCATTCCGCTGGTTGAGAGTAGCGACTTTTTCGGCTACAGCCCAGAGGATAAACTGATCGAACGAAATGCCTTGGAGTGTTGCCAATTTTTCAGCTTCTTGCTGTAACTGAACGGGTAAGTTTAAGGCGTAGGATGTCATCGATCTAACTTCCGTTTGCTAATATAATTTCATCGGTTCATTCTTTGACAACTTCCATTAATTCCTCAATCAAAACATCGAGCGTGCGAGCTATCTTTTGAATTGATGTGATATCAACCGTCGCTAGTCCTTCCGAACGAGCATAGTGCCTGACTGTGCTGTACGGAACTTCGGATCGATCGGCAACATCCTTTAGCGTCCATCCCTTTTCGTCAGCAAACTCTCGGATTCGGAACCTAACTAATCCCATTATACCTATTGACAAACGATAAGTATCTATCGTTTAATATTTTTAATAACAAAGACGATCGCCCTCAGACCTGATAAATCAAGGGCAATCGCCTCTCTAACCATCCACTTTCGTGGAAAGGATTTTCCTATGATACCAAAAGAACTCACTTATCGCGATCGACTTGTGCCTTGGTGCGTAATTCGCCAACTCCCAAACTGTCAGCGGTTAACAGTCGCCCGTTTTAGTCGTCGCAAGTAATGCCGAAGCTTACTTGAATGCACTGCGTCGCTTAATGCCAGCAGTTCCGCATACAATTGTTTTTGTAAATGCGCTGTGCGTCAACGAAACCAGCGTTCCAATTCAAACACAATTGTCGATCGACAGTTAAAGAATGCTTAGTTCGATCGAGTTTTCGAGCATCCGATCTAAAACTCGATCGACTTTCTATAAAAACCACTCAATACAAAACAACTGCCAACAGCCAAAACTGTCAACAGTTGTTTCATCTATTCAATGCGGATGGCGAGACTCGAACTCGCAAGGACATAATGCCACACGCACCTCAAGCGTGCGCGTATACCAATTCCGCCACATCCGCTCTTTCCGACAATCTCTGGGATTTTTTGCGTTACCAGTTAAAGATTC
>JAYUGZ010000785.1:0-8044 GCA_043767465.1 Cyanobacteriota bacterium | reverse complement strand
CAGGAACTCATGAATATATCCTCAAACCCGCCATCATAAACAGTCTCACTGTTAAGAACCAACTGTCAACTGTCAACTGTCAACTGTCAACTGCTATAAATGCCAAAAGTAGTCGGTAAAAAACCTCTGTTTTCAAATTATTATAAATCCATTTTATAAAAATATTGATGCTTTTAAAGTTTGTAGTGAGGACTTCAGTCCTCTCTATACGGAGTTGAGTTAAGAAAGACTAAAGTCCTCACTACAAAAAACAGCAGGGCGTAGAGTGTACGCCCTGCTTTTAGTTTTTGGGACTCGCGCCGGAGGCTAGTTTAGTTGACAGCTACCGCCAGATTGAGTTCAGGATCTTGGAATAATGGAGTGCTGAGATAGCGTTCGCCGAAGCTAGGCTGAATCATCACAATCAATTTACCTGCATTTTCGGGACGCTTGCCGACTTTCAAGGCTGCATAGAGTGCCGCACCGCTGGAAATACCGGACAAAAGTCCTTCTTCTCTGGCTAGGCGGCGCCCGTAAACGATCGCCTCGTCATCGGTAACAACTATCACCTCGTCGATCGCATTCACATTCAGCACCGGCGGGATAAAACCAGCACCGATACCTTGAATTTTGTGAGGCCCCGGCTTTCCGCCCGACAGTACATGACTGTTAGCCGGTTCAACGGCGATCGCCTTAAACTCCGGTTTCCGCGACTTAATCACCTCTGCAATACCCGTAATCGTACCGCCAGTGCCGACTCCAGCAATCAGGAAATCCACCTCGCCGTCGGTATCTGCCCAAATTTCCTCAGCCGTTGTCAAACGGTGAATCTCCGGGTTCGACGGATTCCGAAACTGCTGCAACATATACGCATTCGGAGTTTTATCCACAATCTCTTGAGCGCGGCGGATGCAGCCGCTCATCCCCTCAATGCCGGGAGTCAGTTCTAGTTGGGCCCCGTAAGCACGCAACATCGATCGACGTTCCGTGCTCATCGTATCCGGCATTGTCAAAATCAACTGGTAGCCTTTTGCCGCCGCCACCATTGCCAAAGCAATTCCGGTATTGCCAGAAGTCGGTTCTACTAAAACCGTTTTGCCAGGACTAATCAGCCCTTCTGCCTCGGCTTGATTGACCATATTGACACCAATCCGGTCTTTTACCGATGCTGCCGGATTCATGCCTTCGAGTTTGACCACAATTCGAGCCAAGCAGCCTTCGGCTTGGGGAATGCGGTTGAGTTGCACCAGGGGTGTGTGCCCTACCAATTCTGTAATGTCGCCAGCAATACGCATAATCTTTGTCAGTTGGTTGTTGAAAGTAAATGTTAATTCCTAGTTGGCAATACTCACTAGATGTAATACATAATATCGAGCTGCCGCCTGCCATTGCGTTTTTCGCGCAGATCCTGTAGCGTATATTTTTGCAACACCGAGTTGGCGATCGATCGCGCTTCTTGCCAAACTTCCCAAATCACCGCACTTTCTACAGTTTGAGCAGGCGAGTCTTTTTGAGTGCGATCGAACTCTGAGCCTTCGAGACAGTTGATGATTTCCAGGAGTGTAATTTTCCACGGTTCTCGCGCCAAGATATAACCGCCCTTAGCTCCTCGCTGGCTGCGAATCAGCCCGCAGCGTCTCATAGTAGCCAGCAACTGTTCTAAATATCGATCTGGAATATTTTGCTGAGCCGCTATCTGGCGAATTTGCAGGGGTTCGCCTTCATCGTAGCAATCAGCCAGCTCCAGCAAAGCTAAGATTGCGTATTCGCTTTTACAGGAGAGTTCCACCATAATTGCTTCAAATACCAGAATTCTCAACTTACAAGTCAGATATTAAAATTCTCCTCAGTGTTGAGTTAAAAATTCTAACTCCTAAGTTGTTATTATACTCCGGTTTTCCACTGAACTTAATCGACTTTCACCCAAGATAGCAGCACTGAATTCGTCCACCGCACAAAAAAGCCCTGCCCGAGGCAGAGCTAAATTTGGCATTTAGTAGTTAATTGTCAGCAGAGAGGGTATCACCCGCCCTGCCTCATCTAACCGCTCTTAGAACGTGAAAGTAGTTCTCAGAGTACCAATAATGATGTCGTCGTTACGGCGGTTTTGATTCGGGTTCGTAATCCAAATGACGCCTGGAGTCAGAGAGATGTTATCCGTAAGCTGGTACTTGTAGAACCCTTCAACGTGCCACGAAGTATCATTGCGGAAACTCCGCAAATTGCTTGCAGCCTCAAGTTTATTCAAGTAAGGCTCGCGACCTACCACAAAGCCCAGCAAGTTGCCTTCTTTCCCTAAATCAGGCAAAGCCAAGGTGACAGCGTAGTTCCAAATTCTCGCATCGCCGATGCCGAGAATACGAGCATTAGTTAAACCGGCCCAGCCGCCAAGTATAAATCTCGGGTTCAGCCGCAACGAAGCCTGAGCGCCGTAAGAATTGCTGACAACTTTACGAGCGCGGAAGCCGTTGGCGCCGCCAAAACCTTCGCTCAAACCGTTGAGGGAATTAGCCACGCCGGTACCAGTGAAACCGCCGAGATTGCCTGCGCCGTTCCCCAAACCGTTGTCAAACCCGAAGTTACCTCGGCTAAAGTAACCGTGGTTGTAGTTGACAGCAACTTGCAAGTTGCGTCCCGGGGTAAAAGTCAACTGGCCCATCGCGGCGTAGTCGCCGTTAAACAAGCCTGCACCCTTGGTGGGACTGGCTGCATTTGACGCCAAATAGCCGAAGGATAGAGAAGTCGGGCCGAACACGCCGCCCAGCAAGCCCCTGCCGCCGAAGGCATAGTCAACGCCGATACCCGAACCGCCACCCAAGCGGTAAATCGGGTTGCGCTGTCCAAAGGCACTCAGTGCTCCGTTGCCACCGTCAAAGTCTTCAAAGTAAGGGTTGACAGTCGGCATAATGTCGTCCCAAACGCCAGCGTTGGCTGCAATGGTAACGTTCGTCCGCGCCGACAGAGGAAACTTGTACAGCAAGCTGTCTAGAGTAACAACGTTATCGGTTCTGCCGACTATATTCCAAGTTTGAGTACCTTCGCTGGTAGCTCCAAAGTTGAAGTTGCGACCGTTGCCGACTTGAAGCCTGGTCAGCAACAAGTCTCTGCCAGTGAAGCTCGTATTTAAATTGAGACGCACCCGCTGTTGGAAGACGGTCTGATTGTTACCTCTGCCGATTCTGGTATTGTCTCTGCCCAACAAGCCATCCTTGCCGCCAAAGTCGTCGCTGAGGGCAAAAATTGCTTCCCCAGTCAGCTTGGTAGTAGTTGAGAATTGGTTGGCTTCGAGTTCGGATGTCCGAGCTTCCAGAGCATCGACGCGGCCGCGCAGGGTTGCCAGTTCCGCTGCAAATTCTTCTTGGAGCCGTTGGAGGGCTGCCAAGTCATCTTTGGTTGCTAAGTTGGTCGTACCTGCTTTAATTAGCTCGTTAACTTTGTCTAAGCAAGCGTTTAAACCGGCGGCAAATTCGTAGCGGGTCATTGCCCGGTTGCCGCGGAATGTGCCGTCGGGATACCCAGCAATACAGCCGTAGCGCTCGACTAGGGATTGCAGTGCTTGGAATGCCCAGTCTGTCGGGCGCACGTCGGAAAGTTGAGATACTGAGGTAACTTGAGCTTGAGTTTCGCCATCGGCAGTACCTTCGCTGCTGTACTGGTTGAGCTGTTCTAATGTGGCGGCTGGGTTTTGAGTTTGTGGTGCGGCAGTTTGGGCTACAGATTCAGCCGGAGAAGCCACACTTGGTTGTGCCGGCTGTGCCACTGTCGGGGCAGTTGTTTCTAATTGAGCTGCGCCGAGGAGCTCTGGGACAGTGGTAACTGCTGGGGCTGCAATTTCTACTGGTTGAGCGACTGTTTGCCTGGCGGCTTCATATTCACTTGCAGATTGTGATGCAGCTTGGGGATTTGCCGCTCCAGGAGCTGTGTTAGCTGCGGCGATCGCGCTGCCCGTTGCAGCCGTGCTAGCATCTGCAATTCCTGGCTGGGTTTCCCGGCTTGCAGCTTGGGAAATTTCTGTGACAGGCTCCTCGGCTGCATTAGTTTCGGAAACAGCAGCTAAAGTATTGACTTTCGCGTCAAAGCTTTCAGCCGTTTCAGTTTTTTTGGCAGCTTGAGGCTTGAGCGCATCAGCAGCTTGCTGAGTGTCTGCTGCCATCGCGCTTGAAGAAACTACTAGGGTAGCTCCCAAGACTGCTGGGCTGATTAGTAGATATCTCCACAAAATTTTTGTCATGTTCACTCTCCTCCTCACACCGATTACAAAGAAAATTTTCTGGTCTTCTATGCGGTCAGTAGTTGCCACACCAGCATAGTTTAAAAAGAGATCCAAAATTCACTTTCTCTTTTGATTCTTTCGGGCTGACTAAGTGTCTATATGGGACTTGCGGCTGCACAGAGCCTGTTTTTTACCCTGCAATCAACCGCCTCAAAACCTTACAAGACTTTGGCTGTTGGTTGATTTGACTTCTGACACTCCGATCGCGCCCGATCGCCGTCTATTTACTTTCTAGCACAGTCGCCTGGAGTCGTCTAGGCTGATTCGACTTTAACCTCCAAGCTGTGTCCGAGAACGCTAAAGACGCGACAGTGATCGAATAGTTCTAACAAATCAGCGTTGATTTTGTGGTGAGCGGCTTCTTGGCGCAAAATTTTCATCGCTGCCTCTGTTCGCAGAGCTCGCTTGTAGGGGCGATCGCCTGCTGTCAGGGCGTCATAAATATCGGCGATCGTCATCAATTGCGCTTGAATGGGGATTTCGGAGTGTTTTAGACCTCGCGGATAACCTGTGCCGTCTAGTTTTTCATGGTGTCCGTAGGCTATTTGAGGAACATTTTTTAGATCCTTTGTCCACGGAATTTGGCTGAGAAATTCATAGGTGTGAGTTACGTGAGATTCTATTGCCGATCGTTCTTCCGCTGTCAGGTTGCCCCTCGACACCATCAATTGCACGATTTCGTCAGGGCTCAGCAGCGGTTTAATTGCCCCGTCGATATCTCTGTAAGTTTGCCGGGAAAGTTCTCGCAGTTGAGCTAGCGGTTCTTCTGCCAAAATGTGAGGTTCGTTGGCTTCCAACAAGACTTCCCAGTATTCTGCCAATCTGGTTTTGCCATTTGCTAGCACCGTGTCTAGCTGTTCGATTTCCTGGCATTGAGCGCACTCTGGCTCGTCGTTCGGGTGTTTTCGGTAGGCTGAATGCTCTAGCAAGTATTTATATTTAGACTGGACGCATTCCATTTCCATCGTCCGCTGAGCTAGGGCGAAACGGTGGCGGATGATTTCTAGCTGTGCGGGGTATAGTTTTTTCTGCTTGGTTAAAACTGCTTCTGGCACTCCGATTTTGCCAAAATCGTGCAGCAGGGCGGCGTAGCGAATTTCTTGAATCTGGCGGTTGTTAAAGTAAATATTGCGCAGCCATCCGCTGCTGACGGCGTTTACTTCTTCTGACAGGCGTACTGTTAGGGCTGCTACTCGTTCTGAATGGCCGTAGGTACAGGGGTCTCTGGCTTCTATGACTTGGACTGAGGCTTTAACGAAGCCCTCGAACAAATGTTCTATGCTTTCTTGGAGTTGATTTCGCTCGATCGAGATTGCTGCTTGAGATGCGAGCGATCGAACTATCCTTTCTTCCCACTCCGAATACTGCTGCGTCGATTCCCAAGCATTCTCGGCTGTCAGCACCGCATCTGCCTTCGTTTTGCGGTTGATCAGTTGCAGTACGCCGATTGTCTCCCCCTGTCGGTTTTGCATCGGCAACACCATTACCGAGCAAGTGCGGTAATTAATATCCCTGTCAAAACTGGTATCTAGCTGGTATGGTACGCCCGGAGGCAAGTCGTAGGCATCAGACAGGTTCAAACTTTGACCTGTAATTGCCACGTAACCCGCTAAGCTTTTGTCTGTCAGTGGCAGGGAAAACTCTTTAAACGACAGTCTGGGTTTAGAACCGTTTTGGGCTACTTTGAACAGCAACTTAGATTTCTCGTCGCTGTGATCTACTAAATAAACGCTGCCCGCATCGCTGTAGGTGATTTCCCGACTTTTCGATAAAATTAAGTTTAGTAAGCCGCCCAAATCTTGGGCGCTCGACAGAGCCGCGCCTATATCCAACAGCTTTTCTATCAGATCGGTTCTTTCAGCAGACTCGTTCTTGAACTCTGGCTTTTCAAATACGATCATGGTCGGAGGATGGCGAATAGCCTTTAATACATTGGACTTTTAGCATCTCGACTTTCTCACACCGATTTTAACCCAGAGTCGATTTTTTATTTGCGAACTTTCCGCGATCGGGGACTGTCGCTAGATACAGTGGCGACCGTTGGACAAACGGGAACTCTTTTAATTTAGCGTAGAAATCTCTTGGGCGAGCGTGAAGTCTTTCTCAGTTAAGCCTCCGGCATCGTGAGTTGTCAAGTTAACTGTTACTTTGTTATAGGATATTTCTAGATCTGGGTGATGTCCGGCCGCTTCTGAGGGTTCGACCAACTTATTCACAAAGGCGATCGCGCCGATAAAATCTTTAAATGAACGAGTACACCGCAGTTGTTTGCCCTCAACCGTCCACCCCAACAATTGACTGGCGCGCTCTTTAATTTCCGTATCGTTAAGTAAGTCAGCCATAATTTTTTTTGATAAGCGATCCCAGATTCACACCCCACCCGCAGAAAATCTGACCAAAAACTATCCGCTCTCACCAATAGTATTGAGCCTCAAGATTTAACACTCAAGATTTAACACTATTTGAGGTGAGAGCGGTCTAGCGGGTCTTCAGATTAGAACCTGACTGCCGGGAGAATCCCTAGCTCAGCCTGGTTCCCCGTGGAAGTCGTTTCCAGTTGGCAACGACGGCTGACTGCTAGTGAGCGGCCCCGGCGCACAGCCGGTAGTTTCCAATCTGATGACCCATGAGTTTACTACCTATCATGGGCATCACCTCCGGGATTAGCTAAATGGTTTAATATTTGAACGCACCTCACCCAAATACAAGATTTGGTGTGAGTATTTGTGCGCTAGCCCTTGCCAGCGTAACCGAAAGAACCTGCGTTCTGAGTATCATTTCAGTAGTCACAATTATTAGAATAGCACAAGAAATTAGAAGTGGGGGGATGCAAATTGATATTTTTGCAAGATGAGGGCAAATTACTCACGCGGCGAGGTTTTCGATCGATCTCTACAGCCAGCGGGCGATCGAGCTTTTGAGCGGATTGCAAATATTCGATCCAGAAGCTGGGCTGTGGGGCGGCATTGAAAGCGGGAAAAGTGTGCAAAAGTCGCCCGCTGCTCTATTTCTAGCCAGATAGGAGTTTGCTAGAGGCGACGATGTCATCGGGTGCAGCGATCGAGCGAAAGTCGCCCAGATTCATCAAAGGCAGAATTTGACTGTTGTTGAGTTAGCAACCTGGCAAAATCCCCATGCGGCCCCGAACGTTGGTATTGTCACAAATAAAATAAAAAGCTCCCGCCGATCGATCGGCAGGAGCTTTTTAAACATTGAGGATAAAACCTAAATTGCTGTATCTTACCCTTTCAGAATGTTAAATTTTTTGATAACCCGCGCTGATTACAGAGCGTTACCACGAGGCAGAACTTCTTCTGGGAAGATGAAGTTTTCGTGAGGTTGGTCAGTTGGAGCCATCCAAGCGCGAATACCTTCGTTAAGCAGAATGTTCTTAGTGTAGAACGTTTCAAACTCAGGATCTTCAGCAGCACGCAATTCTTGGGAAACGAAGTCATAGGCGCGCAGGTTTAATGCTAAACCGACGATGCCCAAGGAGCTCATCCACAAGCCTGTGACGGGGACGAACAACATGAAGAAGTGCAACCAGCGTTTGTTGGAGAAGGCAATTCCGAAGATTTGGCTCCAAAAACGGTTAGCTGTAACCATTGAATAGGTTTCTTCAGATTGAGTTGGGTTGAAGGCGGGGAAGGTGTTTGCACCTTCGCCATCTTCAAACAGGGTGTTTTCCACGGTTGCACCGTGAATAGCACACAACAGTGCACCGCCCAAGATGCCTGCAACGCCCATCATGTGGAAGGGGTTGAGCGTCCAGTTATGGAAGCCTTGCAGGAA
>JAYUGZ010000784.1:0-8044 GCA_043767465.1 Cyanobacteriota bacterium | reverse complement strand
TTGACATAAGTTCCCACGGGCGGAATCGTTGACACCACAATCAAAAACACCAACGTCAGCACAGCCAGCAGCACCGTCAGCGCGATCTCGTTCGGCGTTTTCGAGCGTTCTGCGCCCTCCACCAGCGCGATCATCCTGTCCAAAAACCCCTTACCAGGGTCGGCCATCACCCGCAGCGTCAACTCGTCTGAGAGGATGCGCGTACCGCCGGTGACGGAACTGGCGATGTCCGAACCCGGTTCTTTCAGTACCGGCGCCGATTCCCCGGTAATCGCCGATTCGTCCACCGATGCGACGCCTGCGATCACTTCGCCGTCCGAAGGAATGACATCGCCTGCGATCACTTTAATTTGATCGCCACGCCTCAAAGATGTCGAACTTACTTCCTGAATTGAACCGTCTGGTAAGAGTTTGCGGGCTGTGGTGTCGGCTTTGGTCGATCGCAAGGCATCTGCTTGGGCTTTCCCACGGCCTTCTGCTACCGCTTCGGCAAAGTTAGCAAATACCAAAGTGAAGAACAAAATAAACGTGACTAAACCGTTGAAGACTACCTGATTTTTGCCTGGAACCGGGCCAAAAAGCGTCGGATCAATCGTTAATAATGCAGTTACAATTGTGCCAACCCACACCACAAACATCACCGGATTTTTTAGCATGATCCGGGGATCTAGCTTGACAAAAGCGTCTTTAAAAGCTCTTTGATAAAGGCCTTTAGTATTTGCTTTGGGTGTGTGTTTTCGAGACTCGCGAGAGCCTCTGGAACGGGGAGTTTTTTCGGAATCAGGGGTATTGGAGGAAGCCATAATTTGGATTTTTAATGAACCACAGAGGACGCAGAGAGCACAGAGAAAGAGAAGGGTGCGGTTGATATTGTTTCGCTACTGAGGTGGAGGAGTTGGTGTTCCCAGAGGCGATGGCGCAGTTATCGGTGCGGGTTCAAACTTGCCGCTGCTGATTTCAAATCCTTCTGCAATTGGCCCTAAAGCTAGAACTGGGAAAAATGTCAGCGCGCCTAGAATTATGATTACTCCTGCTGTCACGCTGGTGAATAAAATTGAATCTGTTCTGAGAGTTCCGGTTGTTTCGGGAACCAATTGTTTGTTGGTCATGCTGTCAGCTAACAGCAGCAGTGCAATAATTGGAACGTAGCGTCCCATCAGCAAGCTAAAACAAGTGCTTAAATTCCACCAAAGTGCTGTCGGCGCGGGTTGAGAATCGGCCAATCCTTCAAAACCAGAACCGTTGTTAGCAGCGGCTGAAGCGTATTCGTACATCACCTGAGAAATGCCGTGATATCCTGGATTGCTAATGCCGCTCAAACTGTCGGTAAAGGCGAGGGAAATGGCGCCCGGGATTAAAACTGCGATCGGGTGAATCAACAAAACCACACTGGCTAAAACAATTTCCCGTTTCTCAATTTTGCGTCCCAAAAATTCAGGCGTTCTACCCACCATCAATCCGGTAAGAAACACGCTCAAAATCAGGTAAACAAACAAGTAAGCTGTTCCCGTTCCCTGTCCGCCCCAAACAATTTGGAGAAACAAGTTAAATAAAGTAGCAAAACCGCCGGGAGGCATTAAAGAATCGTGCATTCCGTTCACGGCACCGCACATTGTCCCAGTCGTAGTGACAGCCCACAGTGCAGTTTGTGCCCAGCCGAATCTAACTTCTTTCCCTTCTAAATTTGGTTGCACAGAACCCAGCAAACTATTAACTTGTGGATTGCCTTGGTACTCGCCAACTGCTGCAATCCCAATCAAGATTGCATAAATTACAAACACCATCCAAAAAATCAGCCATCCCTGCTTTTTGTTATTGGCAAATCTGCCGTAGGTGTGAATTAGGGCAGCGGGAATCGAGACCATTGCTAACGTTTCCAGCAGGTTAGTAAAAGGGTTGGGATTTTCCAAAGGGTGAGCCGAGTTAATGGCAAAAAATCCGCCGCCGTTTTCTCCGAGTTGTTTGATACTTTCAAAGTGAGCGACTGGGCCACGAGCAATTACTTGAGTGCCACCTTCTAAGGTACGGGCAAATGCGGGGCCTGCTAGGGTTTCCGGCACTCCTGAAATTAGCAAAAATAAGCCAATTATCAAAGAAAGCGGCAGCAATATCCGGGTGATTGATTGAATTAAATCAATGTAAAAATTGCCGAGAGGGCGGCCTGTCAGTCCCCGAATAAAGGCAATCCCTACTGCTAAACCTGTGGCGGCTGAGGTGAACATTAAAAAACCCAGAGTTAACTGGGATAGATAACTGAATGTTGTCTCGCCGGAGTAATGCTGTTGGTCAGTATTTGTGAGGAATGAAATAGTTGTGTGCAGCGCAGTATCCCAGGTGGGGGCGCTCAGGCTGGTGGGATTTAAAGGCAGCAGTCCCTGAAGCATCAAAATCAAGAATACAAATATGCCCATTGCTGCATTGCTGTAAAGCAACGATCGTGCATATTGCCAGCCTGTCATGGAATCTACAGACCGAATATTGCTGGCTTTGTAGATCAGTTGTTCTAGTGGCTTAATTGCGGGGTCGAGAAGAGTTCGTTCTCCCATGTACACCCGCGCCATGTAGTGGCCGAACACGGGGGCGATCGCGATTAAAATGATTAGCGTTAAGACAATTTGAATTAATCCTGGGATCATCACTTAGTTAAAAATTTCTAGTTTAGTGATTACTTTACTGAAGTTTGGAGTTTTTGATAATCCGTCTTAAGGTATAAGTTACTGTTTATAATTTAGGGTTGTTTGGCATATACTGTAACTGATAGGCGAATGTTTAGCTGGTGTTTGCAATCTATACTTGCAGATATAGATGCTGTCTAAACGCTGTTTTTTGCGCGACAATGTACGGAATATTTCAGGATGGACGCACTCTGAATCGTCGCAACCGAGTTTTTCGCGGGATTAAAAGCTAGGGTGCGGTTTATCCCTCAAAAAAGCAGATTTATGACCGCCAGTGTGTAATTCCTGGTTATTATAAAATGGATTAATCGAGGATGTTTGAAAGCTTATTAAAAATCGCAAAAAACCTGGCAATTCAAGAGAAGTATTTGCGTGGGAGGTGGTCGATCGCAATTTTATTTGCGATCGTTGTAACATTAGAATTTACTACGCCGTCGGAGTATCTGTTTGGATATTTATACACGGGGCCGATTTTACTGGCAAATTCGCGTCTGAGTCGTTTGGGTAAGTTACAAATTACGCTGGTAGCGGTAGTTTTGACGCTGTTAAATTTGTTTGTTCCTTACGGAGAAAAGATCGCCCTAGCGACAGTTGCAAATAGACTGATCGCAGTGATGGCTTTGGGAGTCACGGGATACTTGAGCGATCGCAACCAGCAGTATCAAGAGGCGATCGCGATCGCCAAAGCTCAGTTGCAGTCTCAACAGCAGCTAGCCAGCATCCGAGAAGATTTTGTCTCGACTTTGAGTCACGACTTGAAAACGCCGATGCTGGGCGCAATTGAAACAATAAAAGCCTTTGAGTCAGCCCAATTTGGGGAAGTGACTACCAACCAGCAAAAAGTTCTCGAAACAATGGCGCGATCGCACAAAATGTCACTACAATTAGTAGAGACGCTGCTGGATGTTTACCGCAACGATGCCGAAGGTTTAACACTGCAACTTGCACCCGTAAATTTAGCAGCTTTAGCAGAAGAAGTAATCGCCACACTCATTCATTTATCGGCAGCGCGCCGAGTTTACATTAGTATGAATTATGGAGAGTCAAATTTCCGTCGCTCTTTGTGGGTAAATGGCGATGCAGTCCAACTCCAGCGCGTTTTTGCTAATTTATTAACAAACGCGCTCAACCATTCTCCCCGAGGTGGTAAAGTAGAAATAGTCATGGAATCATCTGCCAGCTATCAGGTAGTAAAAGTGCTCGATAGCGGCTTGGGAATTACCGCTTCTGAACTACCGCACCTGTTCGAGCGTTTTTATCAAGGAAATGGCGATCGGCAAGCCAAAGGGTCAGGATTGGGGTTATACTTATCTCGCCAAATTATTGACGCCCACGGCGGTATAATTTGGGCAGAAAACAAATTGCCTTTAGGCGCTTTGTTTGCATTCCGATTACCAGCTATCTCCGCCAATGAAACCTAATTCTCCCTTGCGAATTCTCCTAGTTGAAGACGACGAACTGTTTCGGTTGGGATTGCAAACCAGATTGCAACAAGAAAGTTGCTTGCAAGTAATTGCCGAGGCGGAAGATGGCGAAATGGCGGTAGAATTGACTCAGGAACACTTGCCAGATGTGGTGGTTCTGGATGTCGGTTTGCCGGGAATTGGCGGCATTGAAGCCTGTCGCCAAATTAAACAGAGACATCCAGAAATTCCGGTTTTGATTTTAACATCTCACGCCCAAAAAACTTTAATTGAAAGGTTGATTGCTGCGGGAGCTCAGGGATATTGTCTCAAGGGAATTGCGGCGGAAACTTTGGTTTTGGCAATTCGATCGGTAGCGTCGGGCGCTTCGTGGTGGGACAAGGCCGCAACTGCGGAAATTCGGGCGGTTTTTGCTAATCCCGAACCTGTTAAATTCGCGACTAAATGCGAAATTTTAGACAATCCGCTGACGAAGCGGGAACAGCAAATTTTAGCCTTAGTTGCGGGCGGGAAAAGCAATCAGGAGATTGCACAAATATTGTACATCGCTCCGGGGACTGTGCGGGTGCACGTCCACGCGATTTTGCAAAAGTTGGAAGTTCGCGATCGCACTCAAGCAGCAGTGCTCGCTATTCAGAAAGGATTGGTAGCACAAGAATTGTTAGGTAGTCAATCTTAAGTCTGATAGTTTATAATAATAGACAAAACCTTTGTAACTAAAAATTATGAGATTTATTAACCCTAAAATAGATTTTGCGTTTAAAAAAATATTCGGCTCTAATGAAAGCCGAGAAATTTTGATTAGTTTTTTGAACGCTATGCTTTATGCAGGCGAATCTGCGATCGAAGATTTAGAAATCATCGATCCTTATTTATCTGCTCAAATTTTTGGCAGTAAAGACACCTATTTAGATGTCAAAGCTACCATTAATGATGGCAGAACTGTTATTATCGAAATGCAAGTTTTGAACGTGCCTGCATTTGGCAAGCGAGTTTTGTACAATGCAGCCAAAACCTATGCACTGCAATTAAATCGAGCCGATCGCTATCAAAGACTCAGACCAGTAATTGCTTTGAATATCACTGATTTTGAAATGTTTCCTAATCAATCTGAAGTAATTTCGCGATTTGCTTTCAAAGAAACACAAAGACTATTCAATTATCCCGATAGCGAGATTGAGTTGGTGTTTATCGAACTGCCAAAATTCAATAAACAATTGGATCAGTTGACAACGCTGACGGACAAGTGGATTTATTTTGTCAAAAATACCAGCAACTTAGAAACTGTTCCCGATACAATGGTTGCGGTGCCAGAAATTGAGAGAGCTTTTCAGATTGCTAACGACACGAATCTGAGTCAAAAAGACTTAGATGAATTGCAAAAACAAGAGTCTTGGATTCAAGATCAACAAGGGGCGATCTATCTGGCAACTCAACAAGCTCTAAAACGAGGTAAGTCAGAATTAATACTGCGGCAAATGACGCGGCGAATAGGTGAACTTTCCCCCGACATTCAGACGCAGATCTGCGAGTTTAATCTTGAGAATTTGGATAATTTAGGAGATGCGATGTTTGATTTTGAAAGTGTTTCAGATTTGGTGACTTGGTTGCAGGAACATTCGATAAATTCTACTGATGACATTTAATGTCTGAATTTGCTAAATTTGGTACATCTTAATTTCTGTAAGGTCATTTAACCAGAGGTGTATTGTGCCAAATTTTATCAGTTCTGTTTTTAGTTCGATCGCCTTTATCGACTCTGCACTCCCGGATATCCACAATCTTTGCAACAGTATCGCAGCAGGAATAGAAGTAATTATCATTGATGTGGGTGGGGATGGAGTAGCACAAATTACGGAAGTGCTAGCGAGTCGCAGCAATATTAAAAGCATTCATATTATCTCCCACGGCCGCCCCGCGAGTTTGCTCCTAGGCGCGATCGACCTAAACTTGACAAATTTAAAAAAATATGCTAAGCAATTGCAGCGTTGGTCAGCAGCCCTGGCAGAGTGTGCAGAAATTTTGCTGTACGGTTGCGATGTAGCGGCGGGTGAAAAAGGCGCTAACTTCGTGCAGCAAATCAGTCGGCTAACGCGGGCAAAAATTGCTGCGTCTAGCAAGCCTGTAGGAAGTGCAGCTAAGGGCGGAGACTGGAAACTAGATTATACAACGGGAGTTATGGTGGCTGGGCTGGCGATCGACCAAGCAACAATCGCCGCCTATCAATTTGTGTTCGGCCTGCAATTTTTGGGACAAGCAGGATTTCCAGCAACTCAAACTTTTGGAACACCAACAACCCAGGTAGGTGGACTATCTGGCCTTACCTACGACGCAGGGAACAACACTTACTACGCTATCTCCGACGGCCGCAATATTCCTGGCGCCAGTCCCGATCCGTCTCGCTTTTACACCCTCACTATACCTAATGTAAGTTCGGGTAGCTTGGCAGCAGGAGGAGTGTTTTTTACAGGGGTGAGACAGATTGGCAATCCGCCTCCCTTTGCAGCAGATACATCGGATACAGAGGGCATTGGCTTCTTCGGCGGCAATGTCTTCGTCTCTTCTGAAGGAAATTTCTCGACAAATACCCAGCCTTTTATCAATAGATTCGACATTACCACGGGACAGCAAAACCTAGCGCTGCCTATTTCTTCTCCCAAATATGACGTATCAGCAGCTACTACCAGTGGCATCCGCAACAATCAAGCTTTTGAAAGTCTGACTATTACTCCCAGTCAAAGTTTTCTGTTTACAGCAACAGAAAATGCTCTCGAACAAGACGGCCCTGCTACACTTACAACGGCTACAATTGGCACGCGATCGCGAATTTTAAGATATAACTTAGCCACAAACACCGCTTATTTTGACCGCTGGTGAAGGCAGCGATGCAATCACTGATTTCACTAAAGGTGAAGATTTGCTAGTGTTAGCGGGCGGTTTAAATTTTGCTCAACTCACTATTACCCAAAGCGCTAATGCAGGTGCGATCGCGATTTCTGTGAATGGTCAAGTGTTGGCGACTGTGAATAAAGTGGCTGGTAGTGCGATCGATCGCAGTGATTTTATCCTGTTTGGGCGATCGAATTAGCCGTAGCGGTACGGTGCGCCAGTTTAGTGATTCTCAATCATCTCGATTAACCGCCATCATATAGGTTAGTAGTGCAGACTTCAGTCCGCTTTCATGTTGCGGACTGTTGTTCGCACTACGAACCCAACCGTTTTTGTACTGCATAAATCCCCAATAATTCAAAATATGACTTTTATGACATTAAGGTTATGACTTTTATGACTTTAGGTAATGAATTTATGAATAGACGTATCATCTCGCCTCTGTAATAATACTAATTACTTTCAAATCAAGTATTTTTCCCAAAACAAAAGTGAATCTAAAATTAACTGGATCAAATTTATGGAAAGCACAGGTATACTTGCAGGCGATCGCCAACAGCAGCTAACAGCACCATTAACCACCTTTGGTAACAGCGATCAGTTTGATTTTTTGAATGCACCCAGTCCATTTAGTGGTAGCGTTCCCAGCAATGGGTGGGATGCCGATCATTTGACAGTTAGTGCGATCGGCGAACCACAACAAATAGCAGATTTTCTAGTACCAAAAGCCAGCGATAGCCTCAGTTTCTCGACCAATAATGGAGTCGCCAGCGCTACATCTGCCCAAAAATCCTACTCAGATGCTCTGGTTGTCGGCACTGATCCGCTAACAGGAACCAGAACAGCAAGTCAGTTAAATTTATCTTACCCAGACAACACCTTAGCAACTGCTCGAAATGTTGTTGGCGTTGACAACGGGCGCGTCAACTTAAGCGATTTTGTCGGAGTTGGCGATTCCGAAGATTTTTATCGCTTTACTATTAACACCAATAGCGATTTAACCTTGCGTCTTGACGGTTTGAGTGCGGATGCTGACTTAGAGGTAATTCAAGATAA
>JAYUGZ010000783.1:0-3263 GCA_043767465.1 Cyanobacteriota bacterium | reverse complement strand
GTTTCATAAACGCCATCAAGCAGTAAATTAAGAGCAAAAGTGGCTTTTTCAGCGGCTAACAGCGCTTCCTGTTTTGCTTCTTCAGTTTGGCAAAGCTGCAACAGGGCTTCGCGGGTTGCTTGCGAGTGCAATTCGTCGGCTTTTTCGTGGACTTTAAAGAAAGACAAAGCAGCTTCTGAATCGATGCCGTAAAATTCCTTCAAACCAGCGATTTTGGTTGTGGAAACTTCGGGGATTTGTGCTTCGTAAGCATAAAGGGCGGCTAAACCTTTGGCGGGAGATTCGCTGCGCGCTAAGTCTTTGAGAATGCGGACGGATTCGCTGGTTTTTTCTAAGTGTTCGCGATCGAGCACTGCGTTTCTGTCTAAACCCAAACCTTCGGCAAAGCGCAGCCACAGTTCGGGGTGATTTGCAGCGCCTCGCTCTTCTTCTATCAGGTTTTCGAGGAGCATTTGACGAATTTTGATGTCGTCACAGGCGGCGTGCGTAGCGCTGACGTAGGTGGGGAAGTTGTGGACTTGCAGGTAGTATTCTTGTGCGTACTCTTGCAGCATTGCGAGGTCGAGTTTGCCTTCGTTCCACATTTGGTATAACGGGTGTTTCAGCAGGTGGTTTTGGTCGAGAATGCTGTTGAGTTGTTCGAGAAATTGCTGTTCGGTCATAATTGTCGATCGCCCTTGAGGATAGTGCAGCCACTAAAATGTTATTGCAATTTGGGATTTTGTCAATACCAAGTTTTCAATTGTTTATGTTTTTGGTTCCCTAGCGCGATCGACCGAATCCTTTCCCGCGCATAGACTTCGACCAAACCAGCAATTCGCCGCCGCAGCCACCGCCCGCGAGAAATTGACCATCGGGATGCCATGCGAGACAGGAAAAACCGCCCTCTGCACCTTCGAGAATTTGCAGCAATTGTTCTGCTTCATCCCACAAACAAATTTGACCATCTGCGGCTGCCGAAGCTAATAAAAATGTGGTAGGTTGAAAGGCGATCGCGCTTACTACATTTTCATGCACTTCTAGGGCCCAACCTTCCCAGCCGACTCTTTCATCAGCGTCTCTTTCCCAGACAGAAATCCCTTGAGAACTCGAAGCAGCTAACAAAGGCGCACCCAAAGAATTAGTTTTATCCGACCAAGCTAACTCCCGAACTTTCCCCGGAAAACCCTGCATTACCCACGGTTGAGAACTGCCCCATTCATTAACAATTAGAGTATTGTCTATATTCCCGCAAGCTAAATATTGCCCTGACGGCGACCAAGCAATTGCACCTGTTGCGGACGGTACTGACAAAACGTGGGGGTCTTCGTCCCAATCTTCGCCGTTCCAAACTTTAACCCCTTGATAGCCGCTAACAGCCAGAGATTTAGCAACAGGATGCCATGCTAAACCGAGGATAGATGATGAATCGAAATTCAGCGTTACTTCAACCACATTATCATCAGCATTCCAGATTTGAACGCAGCGGCCCATACTGAAAGCTAACTGATTGCAGTTCGGACTCCAAGCTAACTTATCAACCCAGACGCGCTGGTTGTCCAAATTAGCAATTAATTCGCCCGAATCAGCGCGCCAAATTTGCACTTTTCCGTCTTGTCCGCCAGCAGCTAGGAATTGACCATCGGAGGAAAAAGCTAAACAATTTACTGAATTACCAGTTGCTATTTGCAAGGGCTGCAAGGACAATTTATTGAGGGCTGCGACATTTCCTAGCATCACTTCTCCGGCGGCGGAACAGACTGCAAAATTTTTGCGATCGGGCGACCAAGTAATAGCAGTTATATAATCAGATAGGATTTTTTTGCCATAAAGTTCCAGCATTAGTTCATTTTTGTTTTTGTCATGAATTTGGAATGATTTAACCGCAGAGACCGCAGAGGACACAGAGGAAGAGAAGAAAGGGATGAATAATTTTCATCCCACTTTAATTTAGATTAAACTAGACACTTCCGAAAATCTTCTGTTAATTGAGTTTGGTTTAAGTTGCGACCAATGAATACGAGTTCATTTTTCGGAGTTTCGGTGGCTTTCCAAGGTCGATCCAGTCTACCGTCGAACAACATATGTACTCCTTGAAAAACAAATCGCTTGTTTTCTCCTGCCATATTCAAGATGCCTTTTGTCCGAAAGATATCCGTGCCTTGAGTTCGCAACAATTCGCCGATCCAATCGCTAAATTTGTTGCCGTCAATAGCACCAGATTCTACTATTGCTATTGATTTTACACTGGGGTCGTGTTCGTGAACGTGTACGCCCAAAAAGTCAGGTTCAATTTCTAATGCCCGGTTCAAATCAAATGCTTTGACACCTAACAAAGCATCCATTTCTAATTCAGCATTGCGAGTGCAGTGGATTTTTGCCATTGCATTCATGGCACGAATTCGCTTCTCTAATTCTGCCAATTCTTCCGCAGTAACTAAATCTGTTTTGTTGAGCAAAACTACGTCAGCAAAGGCAATTTGTTCTTGAACTTCCTCTGCATCCCAATGTTGCCAGATGTGCTTGGCATCGACTACGGTGACAACTGCATCTAGCAGCATTTTATCCCGCATATCTTCGTCTACAAAAAATGTCTGGATTACGGGTGCAGGGTCTGCTAAACCCGTAGTTTCGATGACTATATGGTCGAATTTTTCTCGCCGCTTCATCAAGTTGCCAATAATCCGAATTAAGTCGCCTCGGACTGTACAGCAAATACAGCCGTTGTTCATCTCGAAAATTTCTTCGTCGGCATCAATTATCAGTTGGTTGTCGATGCCTACTTCGCCGAATTCGTTGACAATCACGGCAACTTTTTTGCCGTGTTCCTGTGTTAAAATGTGGTTCAGTAGCGTAGTTTTTCCTGCACCCAGATAGCCTGTGAGAACTGTTACGGGCACTGATTCGATCGCTCTAGCAGTCACCATACTTGACCTCAATTGTGAAATGATAACCATTATCGGTATTTTATACCATACAGGCTGGCAGTAGCCACAATATTAAATAATGTTAATAAATTGTTCGCGAGAGCCTGCCGGATTGTGCAGGTGGTGGCGAGAAACCCGGTTTCTACGAGTTTTGGGATGAGTCACGAGAAATCTAGGAAGAAACCGGGTTTCTGAGGCGTGCGTTACTAATGACAATTAATTGCCAATCATAGCTACAATTCGATCGCGATCGAGCTCTCGACCAATAAACACCAGTTTGGTTTGCCGAAGTTCCGAAGGTTGCCAAGGTCGATCGTAAAAATATTCTATCCGATCGCCCACACCTTGCAACACCAT
>JAYUGZ010000782.1:0-8083 GCA_043767465.1 Cyanobacteriota bacterium | reverse complement strand
GCCTGATATTAATTCCTACTTCAAGGAAGCGCCGCAGATGGAACTTAATAATGCTGTCGAATACTACAACACAACATTAAATACAATGTCAACTTCGTTAAGTTCGGCAGCATTAAACGCGATTTGGAATCAAGAAGATTTGGAAAATAGAGATTCGATTATCTGTGAAGGTGAGTTTCTCAATGATTGAATGAGTCATTGGTCAGTAGTCATTGGTCAGTAGTCAGTAGTCAGTAGTCAGTAGTCATTAGTTATTAAGTAAGTAATGGCAAAAAATAGGAGCTCAGAAACCGGGTTTCTTCCTAGATTTCTCGTTACTCAACAGAAAATCTCGTAGAAACCCGGTTTCTCGCCCCCCCTGACGCGCGCTGACCTCAGAAACCGGGTTTATTCCTAGATTTCTCGTTACTAAGCATAAAATCTCGTAGAAACCCGGTTTCTCGCCCCCTACGTTAAAATCCTGACTGCAAAAAACAGTCAGGACTTTAATTTTTGATCTCTGATTAAATTGGATTCCTGACTACAAAGTCTTAAATACTAGCCATCACTTCGCGCGCGGCTGCTAAAGTACGATCGACATCTTCGTCAGTATGGGCCAAAGAAGTGAACCCAGCCTCAAACTGCGAAGGAGCCAGATAAATACCGTGCTCCAACATTCCGCGGTGAAAACGGCTGAACTTCGTCAAATCCGACTTCTTAGCATCATCGTAATTGTGAACCGGGCCCGCCGCAAAAAACAAGCCAAACATCCCGCTAATTTGTCCGCCACAAACCGCGTGTCCGGCTTCCTTCCCAATTTTCAGCAATCCGTCGGATAGTTTTTTCGTAATCCTATCCAACTGTTCGTAAGTACCAGGTTTTTGCAGCAATTCCAAAGTTTTAATCCCAGCAGTCATTGCTAAAGGATTTCCCGAAAGCGTACCAGCTTGATACATCGGGCCTGCGGGAGCAACCATCCCCATAATATCGCGCCGTCCGCCATAAGCACCCACGGGCAAACCGCCGCCAATAACTTTACCCAAAGTTGTTAAATCTGGGGTGACACCGAATCTTTCCTGAGCTCCGCCGTAGGCGATGCGGAAACCGGTCATTACTTCGTCAAAAACCAACAAAGCACCGTTATCTTTGGTAATTTCTCGTAAACCTTCGAGAAAACCTGCATCCGGTACAATAAAACCGGCATTTCCTACAACAGGTTCTAGCATCACGCCTGCGATTTCGCCCGGATGTTCGGCAAATAAAGCTTTGACTGCTTCTAAGTCATTGTACGGAGCGTTGAGGGTGTGGGCGGTAACGGATTTTGGTACGCCCGGAGAGTCGGGAAGGCCGAGAGTTGCCACGCCTGAGCCAGCTTTTACCAAGAACATATCAGCGTGCCCGTGATAGCAGCCTTCAAATTTAATCAGTTTGTCGCGCCCGGTGAAGGCTCGCATCAACCGCAAAACGGCCATGCAGGCTTCGGTGCCGGAATTGACAAATCGCACCATTTCAATGCTGGGAACGGCATCTATCACCATTTCTGCGAGCACGTTTTCCAACAGCGAGGGTGCGCCGAAACTTGTACCTTTTTCTAAGGATTCGTGGAGGGCTTTGATGACTTCTGGGTGGGCGTGGCCACAGATGGCTGGGCCCCAAGTACCTACGTAGTCGATGTATTGGTTGCTGTCAACATCCCAAATGTAGGCTCCTTTGACGCGATCGAATACAATGGGCTGTCCGCCTACGGATTTGAAGGCGCGGACGGGGGAACTAACGCCACCGGGCATCAATTTCTGGGCGGCGGCAAAGATTTCTTCTGATTTGGTGGTTTTCAAGGTTGTAGAAACCAATGTTTTCTCCTTAGTGAAGGTCTGTTGTTGGTAGGATACTTAATATAGCGACTTCTGGTTAAAGGCTAAGCCGATTCAAGGAAACTATAGTAGTAGATTTTAGGATACAAACCAATCAGTAGCAATACTAGCTTGGGTTTTTTAGGATATGTCGCACTACCACTCCTAGCTCTCAATTGTAATAATTTGTAAAATAGTTCTTGACAATTTGCCCATCACTTGCCTAATCTCCTCTCTTCTCTCTGCGTCCTCTGCGCTCTCTGCGGTTAATAAAAAAAATATCCGACACGAAAGCGTTAATTTATATGAAAAGCTGCAATAAAATTATGTCTGTTAATGATGTGTCTAGTTTGAGCCGATCGATCCCAGTGGAAAAAATTCGTTACGACGATCGCGGTTTAGTGCCTGCGATCGTCCAAGATTACTTAGACGGTACAGTGTTGATGATGGCGTGGATGAATCGCGAGTCGCTACAAAAAACCCTCGAAACTGGTCAAACTTGGTTCTGGAGTCGATCGCGCGCCGAATTTTGGAACAAAGGGGCGACTTCGGGACACGTTCAAAATGTGAAAGGGCTGCGCTACGACTGCGATAGCGATGCTTTGCTGGTGACAGTGGAACAAGTCGGAGATATTGCTTGTCACACGGGTGAAAGAAGTTGTTTTCACCAAGTTGATGGGGAAATTGTGGCGCCGCCGGGGGATATGTTATCTCAATTATTTGACGTGATTTGCGATCGGCGGGACAATCCTAACGAAACTTCTTATACTTGCAAGTTGTTCGAGGGCGGCGACAACAAGATTCTCAAGAAGATTGGCGAAGAGTCGGCGGAAGTTGTGATGGCTTGCAAAGATGACGATAAAGACGGAATCGCCGGGGAAGTTGCGGATTTATTTTATCACGCTTTGGTTGCTTTGGCTCACCATCAGGTTGATTTGAGGGAAGTTTATCGCAAATTGGGCGATCGGCGAAAATAGTCAATAATTGATTATAGGTTCGTAGTGAGGACTTCAGTCCTCTTCTTCAACATTCGATCGAGAACCTGCAAAACTAAGATAACAGACACGACACCCAAAGCCAAACCAACTAAAAATTATCCACCTTTCGAGGTTAGCAGCTAATAGGCTTGCGATCGGACATTGGGGAAGTTAAAACGAGAGTGAAAAATAGCTCCTGCGATTGCTTTCCTACCCTTCGGGAACCCCTACGGGGAACGGATCGCTTCGAAGAGCGTTCCTCGCAATGACACTATCGCTAACAAGCGCGTATTGGGCTATCGGTAATTCATGAATTGCCCATAGCCCAATAAGATTATCCCAACTCTAGAAACTAAAAGTAGTGCGGAGAACTCCCACCCCTACAGTATCATTATTCTTAGTACCTTCAGGATTGAACAACACAAAAGCACCCGGTGTAATGCTGATATTATCGTTAACTTTGAAACGATAATAAGCTTCCAAATGATAAGGAGTTGCCTTATTTGTCTGAAAACGAGCACCGCCGCTTACCGAATCGCGATCCAAAGGCTGTCCGAACAGAATACCTGCATTATTGCCCTGTGCAAACAAATCTCGGAAATGGAAACCTACCATCCAACTGTTGAAAGTTGTAGAAGCATTACTTCTTTCAGCATCAGCAATTATCCAACCTCCATAACTAGAAACAGCAAACTTAGGAGAAAGCCGCCAGGTTGCAGTACCACCAAACGAATTCATCCTCACACCGCCACTAACAGGTTGTCTATCCCTTCCCAAAATTGAGCCCAAATCGGCATCAGACAATCCAGTCGCTAGAATATTCAATTGGTGGCGGCTGTAAGCGTAATTCAAACCAATATCAAGACTGTTAGTTGGTTTTATGGTTAACTGTGCCGCAGCAATGGTACTACCATTAAATAAACCCGCACCCAACGGAGTAGCCGGAAAGCCTAAATCGTTAGGCAAAGCAGCATTTACACTGCCGTACAAAGCTGTAAGATTTATTTTTTTAGAAATGTTCCAAATAAACCCGCCTGCTGATGCTAAACCTGTGCCGGAAGTGCCGCCGGATACGCGCACTACAGGGTTGTAACCTCCAAATCTAGAAATAGATTCTTGCCCTTCTCCAGCAAAAGGAGTGATTGCTTGAAAAGCATCCGAAGTTTCTACTTTCGGGCCTGCAAATAAAGTGATACTGTTAGAAACTGGAAACACGTAAAGCAGCTTGTAGAGTTCAACTGTATTAGCGCCAATGCTAGATAAATTCTGAGGATTGATGCCTGGAAATTGCGGCTCAAAACTCAGCCTTGCCTGACTGTCCGACAAACCGCTAAATGCCCCGGTTGACAAACCCAACTGAGGCCCGAAGCTGCGAATGTTGTAAGCTTGCAAGCCTGTAATTAGGGTATCTTTCCCTGTAAAACTGGTTAGTAGATTCAGGCGCAGTCGGTAATTTAAAACAGTCTGAGTATCGCTGTGATTGTTTTTGGTAGTACCGGCAACGCTAAAAATTGCTTCGCCTTTGAGTTTAGTTGTTGTCGAAAACTGATTGGCTTCTAATTCGGAGGTGCGGGCTTCCAAAACATCGACTCTACCGCGCAAAGTCGCTAATTCTGCGGCAAATTCTTCTTGCAATCTTTGCAGTTTGGCTAAGTCGTCTTTCGTCGCTAAATTTGTCGTACCTGCTTTGATTAGTTCGTTAACTTTGTCCAAACAAGCGTTTAAACCGGCGGCAAATTCGTAGCGAGTCATTGCCCGATTGCCTCGGAATGTACCGTCAGGATATCCCGCTATACAGCCGTATCTTTCTACGAGAGATTGCAATGCTTGAAATGCCCAGTCTGTCGGGCGCACGTCGGAGAGTTGCGAGACAGATGTTACTTGTTGGAGTTCGCTTGATTCTGGGGTTTCGCTGTTGGTTGCGGCGGGTTCTAAGGAAGCGCTGTTGGAGATTTCAGCTATTTTTTCGGAGGTTGAGGTTTCTGTTTGGGAAATAACTGGTGCAGGTTTTGGGGCGGGAATTACAGATGTTTTTTCTGTGATTTCTGCTGGTGTCTGCGAGTTGGGGGCGGGAATTACAGATATTTGTTCTGTGACTTCGGCTGGGGCTGGGGTTGCTGGTTTTTCGGCTAGGTTTAATGAGTTTTCGGCTGGATTTTCTGTGGTTGATGCTGTTGTTTCTGGTATATTGAGGCTGGCGAGTTGATTGGTTGTTGAGATGGTGGTGTCAACTGGCTGCCCTGCAACTAATTTTAAGTCAGATGTTTCGGAAAGTGCGAGATCCTTTTCAACAGTTGTATTTAGGCTAATGTTAGCGTCTGATTCTTTTAATTCTTGAGTGGTTAATTTTTCTTGGTTTGGAACGGCAGGCATCGCTGCCAATGGCAAGGAACTGGCAAGTATATATAGTAAACCTAAGGCACCAGAACTAAATAGTAGATGTGCTTTCATTATAATTCCTCACAAAAAACATTGTAAAAGTTGTATTTGCTTTGTAGTAAGTTTAAACCTATTAGGTATGGCAAGATACAATTTTTGTTATTAATATCTTTTATGATATTGATAAGTTAATTAAAACAATCACTAATCAAAATTTGACACTGGTAAAAATTTTTTATAATTGATTTTTTAGGTTAATCAAATCAGAAAATTAGTGTTTTAGCAATTATTTTTTTAACATTCGATCGACCTTTTGCAAAATTGCGATCGCCACCATGACACTAATAGCCAAGCCCAACCAGAAATTATCCGCCACCCATTTACCTCGATCCAAAGCGAAACCGCCCAGGGGTGGGCCGATTAAATAGCCGATCGCCCAACACTGAGAATTAACCGCCAAATACACGCCCCGCAAAGACTCCGGCGCTAAATCTACCACCAAAGCCGAAGCAAAAGGCGTATAAGCAACAGTAGCAACCGACAAAAAACTCAAGCCAACAACAGCTAAAAATAGATTGCCAGTTGCAGCCATTCCCGTCAAGCCGATCGCAATAAAGCCGATTCCCCACAGCAGCGCCGAAATCATCAAAGCTTGCGGGTGAGAAAACCGCCTCAAAGCCTTAACAATCGGCATTTGCAAAGCCACAGTTAAAAATGTGCTAAAAGCAAACAAAACCGTAATTGTACCCGTAGAAAAGCCTGTTCCCGATGTCCCCACCTGCACAAACTTGCTAAAATACAGCGGCATCGTGGTTTGAATTTGGGAAATGTAGAGAGTGAACATAGTATTGACTAAAGCATAGACTAGCAAAGTGCGATCGCCCAGCGCCACCATCCAGCCATTTTTGAGACTTTTTTTCCCTGTATCCGTTATGGTAGCTGGTTTATATGTTTCTGCGATCGCGATCGCAACCACCGCAAACAGCACTAAAAACGAAATACCGTCGATAATAAAGAGCGATCGATAATTCCCCGTTACCGCAATCAAAATACCGCCCAAAATAATCCCAACTTGCAAACCCAAATTATCAGCAAGCCGCGTCAAAGCAAAAGCCTCCTGTCGTTGCGCGCCTTCAGTTAAATCCGCCACCATACTCTCCGTTGGAGGCCAATACAAACCCACACCAAAACCCATCAATAAATTAGCCGCAACTAAACCTGGAAAATCATTAGTCGCCGCCAACAGAAAAGAAGCCACCGCCGAAATCATTGCCGCCAGTAATAAAGTGCGCCGCCTTCCCCAAAATTGGGAATCGCAAAAAGAACCGCCCAAAACGCGGCCGAATATTCCCGAGATTGAACCGCTACCCAAACCAATCCCGACAGCAGTTGCAGATAAGCCCACGCGATCGACAAAAAAGATCGGCGCGTAAAATAAAGTAAAACCGGTACCGCTTTGCGAGAGGAATCTGCCGGCGGCGAGAATCCAGACTTGAGTGGGGAGACGGGGAAGCCAAGATGATAGTTGAAATTTAGGCATATATTATTTATTATAAGAGTCTGCGGTTGAAACCAGGTATACACAAACGATGTCTGGCTCCGCAGACTGAAGAATTAAAATAAAATTAAAGCATAATTGGGTATTATCGAGTCAAACGAAAACTCAACCGTATTTTGGCGCAAGCTTTTCGATCAATTCAAGTGTCAGCGGATTCATAAATCACCTTTCCTTTTTCGATAATTTCCCTGACAAATAAATCATTCCAAGCTAGCCGTTGTTCAATTTCAGCAGGAGTTCGCACTAATAAATCTACAGCAAATTTCGGTTGAGTTTTACTTAGTATTTCCCAAGTTTTGCGAAAATTATTACCTTCTGAAGATAAAATTACCAACATATCAACATCCGAATCGCTCGTGGGATTGACCTAGGCGTAAGAGCCGAACAAAATTATTTTTTTTGGTTTAAATTGATTGGCTATTGCCGCACTCAATTCCAGGATTTTGTTTATTTCAATCATTGGCTAATATCTTTGATATTTGGCAATTTAACTGTAATAATAACACATAAATTTTATCTGTATATTGCTGGAATGAGTAATTATCAATAGTTGTTTGCGATCGCCACAACGTTTAAACTGTTGCTGTGCGATCGCACGCGCGGGCTAATCCCAGTAGGGTGCGTCAGCTTTTAGCAGTCGCACCCTACAGCCCGCCAGCTTAACAATTCTTCTAATTCAGTTACACAAAAGTTACCATTAATTTAAAAATACTTAACACGATTATCGGGAAAAGTTAGTTAAGCTCTAGAAAAGGCAGAAGAAAATTTTAGAGGGTCTAATTATATGACAGCTATTACTACATCGAGAGTGGAATCAATCAGACCCCGCTGGCAAGCAATTGTCATGGTAGCCTTAATTTTCTGGCTCAGTGGTAGCGTGATTTTGGATCTATTAGTCATGCCCAGTCTCTACGTATCTGGCATGATGGTATCTCCCGATTTTGCAACAGCCGGAAATTTGATGTTCTGCGGATTCAACCGCGTTGAATTAATCTGTTCGGGCTTAGTAACAACGGGTTTGATGGTTTTGAGCGATTTAGCCGGTGACTTCGGCAAGCGCAGCCGCACAGCAATCATATTATCATTGGTACTTCTGACGATCGCCCTGATTGACACCTACGGCCTCACACCTCAAATGAGCGCCTTGGGAATGCAGCTAAATCTGTTCGATGCAGCAGAAGTGCCCGCCGGGATGAATTTACTGCACCAAGGATATTTTGTCTTGGAAGCGCTGAAGTTGGCTGTCGGCGCTACACTGCTCGGCTGGTGCTACCAAAACCAAGTTTAACCGACACAATCCTTAGAGGTTGAGTTGAGAAAAAACTCAATCTGTAGCGGCG
>JAYUGZ010000781.1:0-1211 GCA_043767465.1 Cyanobacteriota bacterium | reverse complement strand
CGCCATTAAAATCAAATAAAACTGCTTTTAGAGTCATTAGTTATTGGTTATTGGTTATTGGTTATTAGTTATTGGTTATTGGTTATTGGTTATTGGTTATTAGTTATTTTTCAGTCCGCGTAGGCGGACTTTATTTGTGTAGCCCCGACTTCCAGTCGGCGGTTATTCTAGTCGGCGGTGATTCTGTAAATCAAGCAGGAGCTGGAATCCCGGGTAAATCGCCATCAAAATCAGGAGTTCGATCGCCCAAATTCCACACATTCCCCTGACGCACAGGTTCCAACTCTTCTCCAGGTAGAGGTTTCACGCCCTGCGTCACCTGATGCACCCACCAGTGATCCTGAGTTTGCACCGCCCCGAATCCGGCAGCCCCCGCCCAAGCATCGACGCTACCAGCCGCGTAAGACTTAATATAAGGTTCTTCAAAGATATCAGTCAGCCACTCTGTCTGCTGCAAAGTTTTTTGATTTCCGTCCAAAATTGCCACTTGTCCCCCAACCTTCAGCAGTCGGAAGCTTTCTCGCAAAATTGCCCGCGATACAGCAGGCGGCGTCTCGTGAAACAGCAAGGAAGCTGCGACTAAATCAAAGCTGGCGTCAGAAAAACCAACGCTTTCGGCATTTCCGTGCAACCACTCAATTTTTAAGCCGGCTTTTTGCGCTTTCATTTGGGCAACTACCAGCATATAAGGCGACAAGTCCAGCCCGATAACTTCCGCTTCGGGGAAGGCTTGCTTGAGCATCAGCGTGGTCGAACCGGTGCCGCATCCCAAATCGATAATTCGGCGCGGTTTCACCCGCACAGCGTCAATTAAGCATTGCCTGACGATTGTTTCGTGCGGAGGCAAAACGTATTGGGTGATTGGATCGTAGGAAACCGCTGCGCTGGGGTTGAGGTAGCCGCCTTTGATGCCGTGAAAGTTTTGGCTGCTGTAATATTCGGGATAAACTAGGTTTGGTTGTCGATAGCGATCGCCCGCTGTTTCCCAGTCGATACCTTCGTAGAGTCGTTTCAGTGCTTCTTGGTCGATCGCCAGTCCCATCAGGGGCGACAAAAAGCGCTCAAAAATTGTATCCTTGCCAACAGCCATAAAACTCCTTTCACAAAAACTATTTTAATTTTAATACCTAACCGTAGGGAAATGACTTTTGGAGTGTCCTAATTCCTGCGCCGGAAACTCCAAAAGTCGTTTCCCTACTTTTCAAAATTGG
>JAYUGZ010000780.1:0-3283 GCA_043767465.1 Cyanobacteriota bacterium | reverse complement strand
GAGTTAGTTGTTATTTGTTAGTTGTTATTTGTTATTTGTTATTTGTTGGTTGTCAAGAGTCTGTGGGTGGTTTGCTTTTGGGTATTTTCTTGATTTTTAACGCTTGAGTATTTGCTTTGCTTTGAATTGAGTTTAGGTAAGCGTTGAGTTTGGGAGATAGTTCGTCTATTAAAGGTTTTATACGCTCGATTTGCTCGGTGGTTAACAGGTGTCGGGCACAAGCTAATCTTAACCAGTGTCTTGTTTCATGCAGTGACCCCCTTGCTATTTTGATAAAACGTTGATTATCATTGTAGTTATACCGCCCATTCCCCTCGGCAATATTAGCACCAATACTATCGACTCCTCTAACCAATTGTTGCCCCACTGTATTTTTAGCAAAGAAATCCCAGGATTGAACAATAAACCAAACTTCATTAGAAATTTGCTCTGCTAATTGATAAACCTGCAACTCTTGAAACCTAACCATACATTTAAAAGTTGAACATTGAACAATTATAACATCTTCCCAAAAAAAGCACAATAACAACTAACCAATAACAACTAACCAATAACAACTAACCAATAACAACTAACCAATAACAACTAACCAATAACAGCCAACTAATAACAACTAACCAATAACAACTAACCAATAACAACTAACCAATAACTAATAACTAACTCCCAGGTTTACAAACGTTGTAGTCTTCGTGGGACAAAACTTTTTGGGGAATTAAGAATGTGCCGCAATCTTCACAAAGCATTCTGTAGTTGCGTGTTACAGGAATACTCACAATCCAGCGGTTGTGACGGAGACGTTTGCCGCCAAAATCTCTGTAATTCTTATTTTCGCCCAAAGCTGCTATAATAGCGCGAGCTTTACTAACTACATGGTCGGGTAGACCTCTGAGATCGATCGCATCTCTAGCAAATGATGCTTCCCTCTCTTGTTTTTTGGTTTGTTTTTCTGCCAGCACTTCAACAGAATGCTGCTGCGCCACCAACTCTTGCGTGCAGCGGTGGCACGCTTTACCATATCCTTTGTGACCGCAATCAAAAATTGTTTTTCTTTTAGCCATAAAACAGCAGTATCGGGTTTGATCCACGCCCCTGAATGCTGCTACCCTACCAGTGATGCTTCCGGCATCGCGGCAGTCCTAGAAGACGCAAAATCTATTCCGTTTCATAAATTTAATAGTTTTAACTTTACTTGATCGAATATCTTTGAACTGTGAGTAGACCGATGACCTCAATAAAATTTTAAACTTTGTGGCTGTACTTGATTATAATTTACCAGGTTTGTGTTGTGTTGGATTGCTGGCGATCGCCCTGACGGCCTGCGGACAAGCAAAGCAGGACGTGCAGAATTTACCTCCCAGTCTGGCTCCGTTGCCTCAAGACCCCTTGTTGCAAGTATACTTCAATCAGTCCCTCACTTCGAGTTATACAGAGCCTTATCGCCCGCAAACTCGACCGGGTGATGATTTAGAAAAATTAATCGCCGAGGCCGTTTCTAGTGCTGAATCGACGGTAGATGTAGCGGTTCAGGAGTTTCGCTTGCCCGGTATTGCACGAAAAATGGCCGATCGCGCGCGCACTGGAATTAAAGTCAGATTAATTGTCGAACATCTGTACAGTCGCCCTTTTAGTGATTATACAGCCCAGGAGTTAGCGAAATTGCCCGATCGAGAGCGCGATCGCTACAACGAATTTTTGCAACTCGCCGATACCAATAAAGACGGCAAATTAAGCCCGGAAGAAATCAAGCAAAATGATGCTTTGGTAATTCTCAAGGATGCCGGAATTCCGATAATTGACGATACTGCTGACGGAAGCAAAGGCAGCGGTTTGATGCACCACAAATTTGTAGTGATTGACGGCAAAACAGTCATCGTCACTTCTGCTAATTTTACCACCAGCGATATCCACGGCGATTTCAAGACAGCAGCCAGTCGCGGCAATGCTAATAATTTGCTGAAAATTGAGAGTTCTAAATTAGCGCAAATATTTACTCAAGAATTTAACATCATGTGGGGCGACGGACCCGGTGGTAAACCCGATAGCAAGTTTGGCATCAAAAAGCCACTTCGTTCAGTCCAAAAACTCAGAGTTGGTAATGCAACTGTTGCGGTGCAATTTTCACCGACGAGTCCGACTTTGCCTTGGGAACAAAGCGTTAACAGTTTGATAAATCGAACTTTAGCAAAGGCGAAAAAGTCGGTTAATTTGGCACTGTTTGTATTTTCCGCCCAGCGGTTGTCAAATACCCTGGAACTTGAATCTAGGCGCGGTGTGGCGGTGCGAGCTTTGATTGACTCAAATTTCATTTATCGCCCTTACAGCGAAGGTTTAGACATGATGGGGGCGACTTTGATGCAAGATTGCCGCTTGGAATCTGACAATCGGCCGTGGAGAAAGCCGTTGACTGCGGTGGGTGTGCCGCTGTTACCAATGGGCGATCGCCTGCACCACAAATTTGGCGTGATCGACGGCAAAACAGTGCTTACAGGCTCTCACAACTGGAGTGAGGCTGCAAATCACGGGAATGATGAGACGCTGCTGGCGATCGACAGTCCGGTAGTTGGGGCCCATTTTGACCGGGAGTTCGATCGGCTTTACAAAGGTGCAATCTTGGGAATTCCCGCCCGCATCAAACAGAAAATTGACGCTAAACAAAAAGAGTGCGAATCAGTGCAAGCAGCATCAAAATCTACGGATGCTAAAGCTCAAACTGCGGTTAAAAAGTTAGTTAATTTGAATAGCGCGACTCAGGAAGAATTAGAAACTTTGCCAGGAGTTGGCCCCAAGTTAGCCGAGAAAATTATTGCAGCACGGGGAAAGCAGCCTTTTCAGTCTTGGGAAGATGTCGAAATATTGCCAGGAGTCGGAAACAAGACTATAGACAAGTGGCGCGATCGAGTAACATTTTAAAGTATGGTGCGTCAGCTATGGTTATTTAATTAATCATCTCGAAACTCCGAGCTGACGCACCAGAATACTTCATTCATTTGTGGAGAGACTAAGCAGGAAGGACTTTAGTCCTCACTACAAACCTATTTTATCGATCTTGACAACAGATCTGCTTTCTAGTTAAAATTACCAGTTAAAAAAAAGCGCTCTTTTCATATTGGAGATATAGAGAGATGAAACGCCCCAGATATTTTACGGCCCAGCCACCAATGAAATTCCTAGCTATTTTGATTGGTGCAATTTTGGTGACACTAGCAGCTTTCACCGTCAGCGCGCAGCAGACTATCGAAGCACAATTTAGGGTTGAAAACGATAACAGTTTTAATATTAA
>JAYUGZ010000779.1:0-1211 GCA_043767465.1 Cyanobacteriota bacterium | reverse complement strand
CTGTTTCCACCGGAGAAATTTGGCGATTTGGGCTGTACGATCGGGCAGAACATCGTGTGGTAGAATATTTACCACTGCATCCAGTGCCGCAGAATTTGGAGTTTGTAACGCGAACGATTATTGGGATGTTGCAGCGATAGTCGATCGGAGAAAATATCGATCTCTGTTCGATATATACTTTTTTCCTTCTTCCTTATAACTGACATCCGTTACATCCGTTACATCCGTTACAGAATCCGTTGCCGAACTTCCTTCGCCTTATGATTGACAGAGAATGGTGGACTCAACAGTGGCTTGATTTAATCAATACTTATCGCTTCAAAAAGCGTTTGGAACGCGGCTGGCAATATGCGCGCGAGGGTAAAGTTCTCAGCATTAAATTTCCCAGCCAAGAAGTGATTGCCATAGTTCAAGGAACAGATCCCAAGCCCTATCAAGTTTCTTTAGGACTCGATACCTTAACCGATGAAGATTGGGAATATGTGATTGAAAATATGTCGCAAAGAGCGGTTTTTTCGGCTAAACTATTAGCTGGAGAAATGCCGCACAATATTGAAGATGTATTTGCAGCGGCCGGCAAAACGCTATTTCCGTTAAGTTTGTCAGATATTCGATCGCGCTGTAGCTGTCCCGATCCCAAAAACCCCTGCAAACACATCAGTGCAGTATACTACTTATTGGGCGATCGCTTCGGCGAAGACCCTTTCGTACTGTTTCAACTGCGCGGTAGAACAAAAGAGCAAATCCTGACAGCACTCCGCCAGAGACGGGGTACCGAAGGAGAGCAAAATACCGAACTAAACTCGGGCGAAAATTCCCCGAAATCTAATTCTCAAGCGCCAAAGGTCGATCGCTTTTGGGAATACAACCAGCAGCTAGAATCATCTCTAGTAGTAATTGTACCCCCACCGAGCAGTGAAACCGTTTTAGATATTTTAGGCCCAATTCCCCTCGCAACGGACGGTAAAGGAACAGCTAGCAAATCATCTCCCGCATCTGACGCGCTAAAGCAGCATTTTAGCAAAATCTACCAAGCAGTCAGCCAGCAAGCAGTCTTAGCCGCACTGAAACGGGGCGAAGCAGATTAATAGTTTATTCGTGGAACAGGCATCTTGCCTGTTACGACGAGAGGCAAGCATAAAATCGGTTTCAACTGATATGTGTACCAATGTCAATTAGTTGTTTAGGAACAGGCAAGATGCCTGTTCCAC
>JAYUGZ010000778.1:0-3285 GCA_043767465.1 Cyanobacteriota bacterium | reverse complement strand
GTTTTGGGTGATTGGTCGAGGGGGATTTTTGGATAAGGAGCATTGTCAAATTGTTGACGAATTTTCTCGATTAACTCTGATTCTTCGTTATCCATTCTCTATCAAGCCTAATATTACGAAATTACTTGGTGTCACATTCCTATTCTAAAATAGAAAGGCATCCGATCCGTGCCGTCCAGGAAAAAAGCGATCGCCCCCCAATCCTCCCACATCCTGCAATAATGGTCAGAGTCTCGATCGCTATGGCGGTGCTAGCCCCCAGTATCATCCTAGCCACTATCCTCGGCTGGCGATCGCCCCAGCCTACTCAAATCAAGCTGATCCAGGAAAATGCGATCGCCCTAACCAGAAATCCCTCGCCTAAACTCTCCTCCAAAAACTTTACAATCTTGCCCTCAATTCATCAGCCGATAACTGTGGCATTTCTTCTACCAACACTGTCAATTCTACCACTGGCAATTCCAATAAATTGCTAACGGCTGTAGCGAGAATATCTGCTGACTCATTGAAGTACCTTCTCAAGACATATTCCGCCAACAATTTAACCGCTTGTTGCTGTCCTGATTCATCGACGGTGAGCATTGATATCGCCAGCAACATCCGAGTAAATTCCGTCGCCGACAACTTAGAGAGAGGCGTTAAAAACACGCTCATTTTGGGGCTTAATTCTCCGAATCTTCCTGGTAGAAAATCTTCTAAGATCGAGCGTTGTTGTTCTTGTCTGCCTCGTTCTAGCCCTTGTTCTAGCCCTCGTTCTAGCCCTCGTTCTAGACCTCGTTCTAGCCCTCGTTCTAGACCTTCTTCCCTAGCTTGTTGCTGTGCTGCTTGTATTTGTTGTTGAAAAAGTGGTGTAATGGCCATAATTAACTCCCGCTCTTCTGATTCTAATTCTTGTGGGGTATCGACTACTAAATGTGACTGTAGACGATACAACAATTCTAGCGCAATTATCCGCAGCGGATCGTTTGTGGCTAAAGCGCTCAATTGGCCGATCGCCCTTTGCTGCACTTTTCCTTTCCCCAAAATCCTCAACCACAGGGTTTCTGGTGTTTCTGGCAACTGGTGAATCACCACAATTGCCCCTTGCCAGTGCTCCGGGAAAAAATAGATGCCCTCCAGCCAATTAGAGAGGTTTGGTATGCCACCAAAACCAGAAACTAATGATTTCGAGGCTGTCGGTGTCAAAATCCAGAGGAAGGGCAACTTAGCATCATCATAGCGAGTATTTTCTCTTCTTGCCTGCCGCTCTAACTCTCTTCGCAAATCGAATAACTTACTCGTACAGTTCCAGACGTCGCTGACAGCGATCGGATTGCGAAATGGTTCAAATATTGCAGTTGTGTTTGCCATTTTTCCCAACAATCCTAGATTTTGTGTATATTCTGGGATGGGAGTGCCTGGAGTGAAATAGACATCGATTTCTCGGACTTCGCTCGTCACATCGCGACCGACATTAACTGTCCCGATGGGAGAGAGCATTTCTTCCAGGTATTCTTTGGCAAAGCGATCGTGAATGAATCGCGTCATAGAATTTATGATGGATTTTTATCAGAAAATTGTATCATGATTTAATTGCCGTGCGATCGCCCTAAGAAATTCCTCGCCTAAATTCCCTCATCGCTTCCACACTCGAAGCCATCACCAAGCAGCGACACAGTAAGTTAATATCTAAATCTGGCAAAACCACACTAGCAGAAATTTTGTCATAACCTTCAGCACCCAAGCGATACATAGCCAATACACCATCCTCCCAGAACCAAACTTCAGGAACTCCCAATACTCGATAGCGCTGCAATTTTTTCACATTACCGCTAGTGAAGACTACTTCTATACATAAATCAGGGGGAGAATTTGGGGTGATGCGTCTGCCAATAAAATAAGATTCATCAGCTTGTGCAGACACTACCCCTTCCTTTTCTTGGGTAAAACTTCCCGTAGGTGCAAACTCAATTTCATTTTCGGCGCAGTAGATAGCCAGCAGCGTACAAATTGTCCGACTAAAAAATTCGTGTTCTGGAGAAACTGCCAAGATTTCTACCTCTCCTCTGTAATAGAATAACTTGATGCCAGGAGAGTCAGAAAACCCCTGTTCAATTAACTTGAACTGTTGCCAGCTAATCCCGGAGTGAATGAAGCGTTGGTCTAGTGGCCGTAAGAGTGTCTGTGTCATTGTGCGAACCTCGATCAAGTTATGGGTTTAAAACAACATTTATCAGGGCTGTTTCATTCTCGGAAAAACCGCAATTTTGTAGGGGTAGTGCCCCCGTGCCTACCCCCTGCACTAAGAGGGCGGGCACGGGGGTAGTGCCCCTACGAAGAGGGCGGGCACGGGGGTAGTGCCCCTACGAAGAGGGCGGGCACGGGGGCACCGCCCCTACGAAGAATTAAACAGCCCTGCAACATTCATCGTCACTATCCTGCTAAAAACTGTAATGTGCGATAGATGGACAAAACCGCCCTAGCAACAAAAGATAGATACTAGACTTTCAAGTCGGCATAATGTCGTCAAGTCTCAGTTGTAAATTTGGAAACAGGTAAGAGGAAATAGGATCTCCCAAGCGATATTGTTGCTGCTGGTATACACCATTAACTAACTGGCAGACTGTAAAAGTCGGTTGCTTTGGATTGCCGATAAATTGCCAACCACCCAAGCCACGAAAGTCCACAATCCAATATTCAAGGATATTCAAAAAAGCGTATTGTTCCACTTTTCTGGCATAATCATCTTGCCAATTAGTGCTGACCACTTCAGCAACAAGCTTAATGGTACTACCGTTACAAATAACTGGTTCTTTTTGCCAAAGTGGTTCTTGTCTAAGTTCTGCTCGATCTAAAACAACTACGTCAGGGCGCAGCGCTGTGGCTTCTGCATATAAAGGTTTGATCAGACAAGTTTTTGGCACCAACCAGTTGAAATTATCCCGAAAAATCTCGACATAAATTCTACCCGCAATACTCCCAGCAACTGCTTCGTGAGGGCCAGTAGGAGACCTGTCTCTAAGTTCTCCGTCAATTAGTTCATAGCGTGTATTATCCCCATATTGGGCGATAAACTGCTCAAAGCTAAGTAATTTGGGTGTGGTGTAGGTCATAATATTCAGCTAGAATTTCTACTGATACAGCGTATTCCATGTTCATGAAGTAGGGACACCCCACCGTGTACATTGGTGTCAACTTAAGTTGTCAGCCCATCAAATCTGCTAGTCTTCCCGCCAGTCCGCCAGGGAATGAATTCCCTGTCTAATAGCTAAAGTCCTCTGAAGAGGACTAATGAGTTCTTCAGTC
>JAYUGZ010000777.1:0-8109 GCA_043767465.1 Cyanobacteriota bacterium | reverse complement strand
GTCCGGGGACAAGCTCGCGTCCGCATCGAGCACCTCGCCCGCGAAGCCGAAATCGAAGTCGTCACAGTTGACCTAGTTGAGCAAGCTCGCATCGAGTTTGGGCAATAAGGGATCGAAATGTACCCTAAAGCCTTAGACTATAAAATGCGTTGTAAGGACAAGGATTTAAGAAAATAGTGCGCAAAATAGTTATAGCTGGCAACTGGAAAATGTACAAAACTAGGGCAGAATCCCTAGAGTTTCTTCAAGGATTCATGTCCTGTCTGACGGAAACCCCAGAAGAACGGGAAATCGTGCTCTGCGTACCCTTCACTAATTTGAGTGTCCTCTCCAAAAACCTGCACGGAGGCCGAATCAGACTCGGTGCTCAGAATGTTCACTGGGAAGAGTCGGGAGCTTTTACTGGCGAAATTTCAGGGCCGATGCTGACAGAAGTTGGGGTTCGCTACGTCATTGTCGGCCACAGCGAGCGCCGTCAATATTTTGGGGAAACTGACGAAACGGTGAATTTGCGCCTAAAAGCTGCTCAGAAGTACGGTTTAATTCCGATTTTGTGCGTGGGAGAAACAAAGGCCCAGCGAGATGCAGGGGAAACGGAAGCTCACATTTTGTCTCAGTTGGCTAAGAATTTAGTTGGTGTTGACCAAGGTAATTTGATCGTAGCTTACGAACCGATTTGGGCAATTGGTACTGGTGATACTTGCGAAACGAAGGAAGCTAACCGAGTGATTGGTTTGATTCGCAGTAAATTGAAAAATCCTAACGTACCAATTCAATACGGCGGCTCTGTTAAACCGGAAAATATTGATGAAGTTATGGCTCAGCCGGAGATTGACGGGGTTTTGGTTGGTGGTGCTAGTTTGGAAGCTGCGAGTTTCTCGCGCATTGTCAATTATCAGTAACTCGTAATTGGAACAAGGGCAGCGGGAAGGAAGCTGCGATCGCCTACAATTGTGATGTGCCATTCAGTGTTTGTCCGATCGGGAGAATTGACCTATGATTGCGATCGTTAAACCAAAACCCACCTTAGAAGAGTTCCTAAAACTTCCTGAAACTGAACCCGCCTCAGAATTTATTGACGGAGAAATCATTCAGAAGCCCATGCCACAAGGTGAACACAGCGTCCTTCAAGGTGAGCTCTGCAAGACGATCAATCAAGTCACAAAAATTCCGAAAATTGCCCATGCTTTTCCAGAGTTATACTGCACATTTGGTGGCGCATCAATCGTGCCAGATGTCGCAGTATTCCGATGGGAAAGAATTCCTTTTTTGCCCTCTGGTAGAATTGCTAACCGCTTTGAACTCAATCCAGACTGGTCGATAGAAATTCTATCCCCAAGTCAAAGTCAAACAAAAGTGCTGAGTAAATTACTCCACTGTTCGCGGCATGGAACTGAGTTGGGGTGGTTATTAGACCCAGAAGAAGAGAGTATTTTGGCAGTATTTCCAGGACAAAAAGTAGAATTGTACAAAGGTGCAGCTCTGTTGCCAATAATTGATGCAATTGAATTAGAATTGACAGTTGATACTGTTTTTAGCTGGTTAAGTTTTGGTTGAACAGTCCTGGACGCATTAAGACTCAAAGAAACCGGGTTTTTTACAGAATCTGTGGGTTGCAACGAAATATTGTCGTGAAAAAACCCGGTTTCTGTCTACCCGTGAGTCCACTCAAATCTCAAATCCTACGCTCCCCATGACAAATAACCCCAAAAAACTTACAATTAGAAATAAAGTTTTCGAGTGGGGAAAACGCACTTATTTAATGGGCGTTTTGAATGTAACCCCCGATAGTTTTAGCGACGGCGGCGATTTTATTACCATAGAATCTGCTTTAGCGCAAGCTGAAAATATGGTAAAATCCGGGGTAGATATTATTGATATTGGCGGTCAATCTACGCGGCCCGGTGCAGCGGAAATATCCTCTTCAGAGGAGATCGATCGCGTTATACCTGTAGTGCAAATGCTGCGGCAAAAAGCCGATATTTTTGCCTCAGTTCCGATTTCGGTCGATACTACCAGAGCGCAGGTTGCTCAAGCTGCGGTTGAGGTGGGAGCTGATATTGTCAACGATATTTCGGGAGCAACTTTTGACTCGGAAATGCTGTCAACGGTTGCTCAGTTGCAAGTGCCGATAATTTTGATGCACATTCGGGGAACTCCCCAGACGATGCAAAAACTCACAGATTACGGGGATTTAATTGGAGAAATTCGGGATTTTTTGGAGAGTCGAATTGCAGCGGCTGTGGCTGCGGGGATTGACAAATCTCAAATAATTATCGACCCCGGTATTGGCTTTGCTAAGACTTACAGTCACAACTTGGAAATTCTGCGGCAGTTGCCCAAATTCCAGGCTTTGGACTGTCCGATTTTAGTCGGAGTATCGCGCAAAAGCTTCATTGGTCAGATTTTGAATCAGCCGGAAGCTAAACAAAGAGTCTGGGGGACAGCGGCGGCTTGTACAGGTGCGATCGCCAATTCGGCAGATATTTTGCGAGTTCACGATGTCACAGAAATGCACGATGTTTGTCTGGTTGCCGACGCCATCTTCAGAAATCAATCTTGAGACGTTGATTGATCGATTACTTTAAGTTCTCCTCCCCCGTGATGATGACCCTGCGGCTGGATATCCGGCATGGAACCCATCAACTCGTTGAGGGCTTCTGTCATGTTTCTCGGGTCCATAAACAGAATTTTGGCGTTGTCGCTTTCACCCAATTTTTGTTGAGCGTCTAAGTATTTTTCAGTTACTAAGTAATTCAAAACTTGTTTGCTATTCGGATGGGAGTCTAAAGCTTCAACGAGGAGCCTCATGTATTCCTTAGTGCCGATCGCCTTATTGACCATTGCTTGCCATTCGCTCTTGGTAGCGCGCTCCAATTCCATAGCTTCTTGCACCCTTTTCGGAGGTGTAATGCTTTGAATTTCTACGCGAATTACTTTGACGCCCCAAGTTTCGGTAGCTTCATCCAACTTTTTGAGTAACTTTTTATTCATGTCATCTCGGGAACCCAAGATGTCTTGCATGGGCAATCGACCAATTTCAGCGCGAAACGTAGTTAAAACTAAGTTGGCGATCGCATTTTCAATTTGATCGATTCCATAATAAGCTTTCTGCAAATTCACAACCCGCCAATACACAACGGCATCGACTTCTAGGGCTACATTATCGCCCGTGATTGCTGACTGAGGTTTAATGTCTAAAACTCGTTCGCGACTTGTGTCCACGCAAACGACTTTTTCGACCAGGGGACTGATAAAGTGGAATCCCGGCTTGAGGGTGCGCTTGTATTGACCCAAACGTTCGACTAAAGCTTCGTCGCCGCCGCTGACTATTTTCACGCTTGAGTTAACAGCGTAGCCGAGGATGAGCGCAAACAGCATGGTGAGAATAGACTGCCCCATTTCTACTTTCCTGCTAAGGTTGACTGAGAATCGATCGGGAATACACTCTAATTTAACTCAAAATCAGCCGATCGCGTGCTAAAATATCTCGACTGTTAATAACTATCTCTATAGTGGGCCCCCTGTGCTGGGACTCTCACCGCGAAGCAGTGAAACCCAGGATATCAACAACACGTTTCCCCAAAAGATATGAAAAACGATCGAGAGTTTCGCCCTTTCAAACCTTTTAACTGGATGGGCCCAAGCATTGTGGCGGCGGGAATGTGCGCCTTGGCAGTTGTCCAACCGGTACAAGCTGAATCTAGCACGGTGCAAAATTCCTCAAACTTGCAGTCGCAGAACTTGCAGCCACCGCGCCGCGGCCCAGCAGTTCCCGAAGTTATATCCTACGAGATCAAGGGAGACGATCTCAGGATTTGCAAGCAGCAAGGCAACTCCGAGAAAAAGTGCGAAGTTGTAGGCAAAGGCTACACGCTGGGTTTGAGAACTGCTAACGACCTTTACGGTCAAGGAAATCTTGTCAATGCCGAAGTTTTGTACCGGCAATTGATCGCTCGCTATCCCAAACAAGCGGATATTTATTACAAATTGGGAACTATGCTGTCAGGGCAAGGTAAAATGAGCGACGCGATCGCTCAATTCCAAAAAGCAATTGAAGTCAACCCGCAGCACGCCAAAGCTCACAACGATTTGGGCGTGGCGATGGCAAGTCAAGGAAAGTTGCCCGAGGCGATTGTTGAGTGGAGACAAGCCATTAAAATTAACGGCCAATATCCCGATGCTTTAAACAATTTGGGAGTCGGTTTGTACCAGCAAGGAACGAAGGAAAACCAAGCAGAGGCAGTAGACAGCCTCAAAAAAGCTAAGGAGTTATTTCTCAAGCAGGGCAGAACTCAAGCGGCTACTAGAGTCGATCGAATTTTGGAGGAAATCAACTCGCAGTCGAGTGGTTCCTAAGCAGAGCCGATCGAACATTGATAGAAAAAACATCTTTGGCGATCGGCATTAATCAGCCTTCGGAAGCGGTCAAACGCCCCAGAAGCCCGACTTTAAAGCATTTCCTTCAAAACTTGTAAAATCACATCTCCATCCACCCGATCGCTCACAGCGGCCTCGCCCAAGCGCACCGGCAGCACAAAACGCACCTTGCCATCCTGCACCTTCTTATCGAGTTGCAGACTCTTCAAAATTTCCTCAACATCCACACCTGCGGGCAATTTAGCAGGCAAACCCGCTTTTTCAATTAAAGCAGACTGGCGGCGATCGCACTCAGCATCCCACATTCCCAACTCCACAGCCAACCGACTGGATGCAGCCATGCCAATTGCCACACCTTCCCCGTGATTGATCACCTTGTAATTAGTCAAACTTTCTACAGCATGACCGATCGTGTGTCCGTAATTCAAAATCGCCCGCAAACCCGACTCCTTCTCATCCTTGCTAACCACCTCAGCCTTAGCTTGGCAAGACCTGATCAAAATTTCAGCCAACAAATCCGCCTTCACATAGCGCATTTGATCCAAACGCTTGCAATTCTCCAACTTCCCGAAAAGTTCAGCATCCCAAATCACCCCATACTTGATGACTTCCGCCATCGCCGAACGAAACTCCCGCGCCGGCAGAGTTTTAAGTACATCCGGGTCAATCAAAACCAAACGCGGCTGATGAAAAGCCCCGATTAAATTCTTCCCAGAAGGATGATTTACCCCGGTTTTGCCGCCAATAGAAGCATCAACCATCGCCAGCAGCGAAGTCGGAACCTGCACGACATTAATTCCCCGCAGCCAAGTCGCGGCCGCAAAACCGGTGATATCGCCAACCACCCCGCCGCCCAAAGCCACCATTGTCGAGGAACGTTCTAAGCGGTTTGCCAAAGCCTCATTATAAATTTTCTGCACCGAATTCAAAGTTTTGTACTGTTCTCCCGGTGGTAGGATGCAGGTACTGACTTCAAACCCAGCGGATTCGAGGGATGCTGTTGCTCTTTCGCCATATTGCCGAAAAATCGACTGATTCGAGACCAAAAGAACTTTTTTGCCCAAACTTAGATCGCCCATCAAACTGCCGAGTTCGTCTAAGCCGCCCGTTGGCGTAGCCCCCGTAGGGGATCGCACGCAAACATTGTAAGATTGTGGGCCCAAGTCAACTTTAATTATCGATTGCATATTTATCTAATTTAGATTATAGATTTTAGATTATAGTTCTTATAGGTCTTTTTATTGATTATTTTGGAGAAATTGCCATGACTCTTAGCGGAGCAATAACTTATTTTGGGATTTTCGGCGGCATGGTCGGCTTGGCGACAGTGCTGATGTTTGGTCTGCGCGCTGTCAAACTCATCTAGCGCCCGAAATTCGACGCGGTTCGTAAAGGATGAAACCTCGGGAAAAAGTACCGGGGCGGACGATCGCATTTGTGCAAAAAAGCTCTAAGTTTACCTGTAGATTTACGGCGCAAATGCGATCGACCATCACCAAATAATCGCAGCTCATCAGTCTAGCATTTCCCGTAAAAAGAAAATTGTACTTTGGCAAAATCGCCAATTCCAAATATTTAATTTAAAATCGCAGCTCCTCACTCGCGCGACAAAATCCCTCTTTCCCCTAAAATAATTTTTACTACTCCCCCCAATCTAAAATCCCAAATCCCAAATCTAAAATCTAAATGACCCATTCTACCGATATCGTCACCCTCGCCCGCTGGATGGCGGCCGACTTCAGCAACCAAGCCCAAGCCTTTGAAAATCCGCCCTTCTTCGCCCACATCCGCGTCTGCATGAGACCTTTGCCCGTGGAACTCCTCGACGGGATGAGCTTGTATCTAGAACAAGCCTATGATATCGAACTGCACGTCCCGTACCGAGTGCGAGTTTTAAAATTAGTCCCGGCGGGCGATCGCATCGACATCGAAAATTATGCCATAGAAAACGAAGCACAATTCTACGGCGCGTCCCGCCAACCCCAGCGGCTGCAAGAAATCACCAAAGAACAACTCACACTGCTCCCGGGATGCACCTTTTTTACGCACTGGACGGGTAACAGCTTCAAAGGATCTGTCGAACCAGGAAAAGGCTGCGCCGTAGTCAGAAAAGGCAAAAAAACCTATCTAGACAGCGAATTCGAGATTGATGGCAACAAATTTATCAGTCACGATCGCGGACGCGACCCAGAAACCGACGCCCACGTCTGGGGAGCCCAGGCCGGCCCCTTTGAATTCACCCGCCGCGCCAGTTTCGCTGACGAAATTCCGGTTTGACGAAAAACCGAGTCCCGACTTGGCGAACACGCTTGGATAAAAGGTTCAGAATGCACCAATACCTGGTACATTAACCCAGTATTGGCAAGCAAGATTCACCGTTGTTGATTTATGAAAGTCCTGGTTATTGGTGGCGATGGCTATTGCGGTTGGGCAACCGCACTCTACCTTTCTAACAAAGGTCACGAAGTTGGCATCCTCGACAGCTTCGTGCGGCGGCACTGGGATCTGGAACTGTGCAGCGACACCCTCACTCCCATTGCACCGATTCAGCAACGACTCCAGCGATGGCAAGATTTAACGGGTAAGTCGATCGACTTGTTCGTCGGTGACATCACCAACTACGATTTTCTCAGCAAAAGTATGAGAAAATTTGCACCAGAGGCGATCGTCCATTTCGGCGAACAGCGTTCGGCACCCTTCTCAATGATCGATCGCGAACACGCAGTCCTCACCCAAGTCAATAACGTCGTCGGGACACTCAACCTGCTGTACGCCATCCGCGAAGACTTCCCCGACTGTCACCTAGTCAAATTGGGGACAATGGGCGAATACGGCACCCCGAATATTGACATTGAAGAAGGCTACATTACGATCGAGCACAACGGCCGGAAAGATACACTACCCTATCCCAAACAACCGGGCAGTTTCTACCACCTGTCAAAAGTCCACGACTCCCACAACATCCATTTTGCTTGCAAAATCTGGGGTTTAAGAGCCACCGACTTAAATCAGGGCGTCGTCTACGGCGTACTCACCGAAGAAACTGGCATGGACGAACTGTTAATCAACCGTTTGGACTACGACGGAGTATTCGGAACAGCGTTGAACAGATTTTGCATTCAAGCTGCGATCGGGCATCCTTTGACAGTTTATGGAACTGGCGGACAAACCCGCACCTTCTTAGACATTCGGGATACCGTGCGATGCGTCGAATTGGCGATCGCCAACCCCGCTGAAGTCGGAGAATTCCGCGTCTTCAACCAATTCACCGAACAATTCAGCGTCGGCGATTTAGCCTCATTGGTGCAAAAAGCAGGCACGGCAATGGGATTAAAAGTAGAAATAAACCATCTCGAAAATCCCAGAGTCGAGAAAGAAGAACATTATTTCAATGCCAAAAACACCAGTTTGCTAGACCTCGGCTTGCACCCGCACTATCTCTCAGATTCCCTGCTCGATTCTTTGTTGAATTTTGCTACAAAATATCAGCACCGCGTCGATAAAAACCTGATTTTGCCGAAGGTTTCTTGGCGCAGGTAAATTTGGCTGTCTAGCTGCGAGAGAGAGTTTTTTTTAACGAACCGCAAAGGCGCTAGGGCGCGAAGTAAGAGAGGAGAAGGGAAGAGAAGAGAAAGGTTCGCTAATTCTGAAGAAAGTTGGCTGTATATCAATACGGTTCAGCTAAGACCGATCCCCCTTAGCTTGCCCCCTAATCGACCCCTACTCCCC
>JAYUGZ010000776.1:0-3286 GCA_043767465.1 Cyanobacteriota bacterium | reverse complement strand
CCGGAAAGTAAGCCTCGGAGGTAGAGTTTTTCGGTTTCTGTGAGTCCCCGGCGCGATCGGGGTGAGATTTGCCGTTTAGCTTCTGCAAAAGCTTGGTAGAGCCTTTCTAAGTCCCAGTTTTTGGCGGCTTCGGTAAATAAGTCTTCTTTTGGTACCATTGTCGAGTGTGTAGAGATATGACTAACGATAGCATAACCAAAATTGCTAGCGTTTGTTAGTTGCTTGCTAGCTTTACTTAGTGTATTGTTATATACATCAAATATAGTTGAGTTTGTTGGGGCGGTGTGACGCCGAGTAGGAATACTCAGAGTCAGCAATGGGCGCGATCGGCTTTGATAACAAACAGTTTATTTAGTCTAAGCAAACACAGGGCAAGTCTATGTACTTGTCTCTAATCAACACGAGGAAATAACGTGTCTAATTTTTTTACGCCTGAATTTAATAACGAAAGTGCGATCGCACCTTGGAATGCCAGCCTCGAACCGACTAAGGCTATTATCCCGCAGCTAGATGCTAACCGCATCCTAACAGGGGGTATTGGTCAGGAAATTAATATCCCAACTTTAACGCCTGAAGCCTATGACAATATCATTTTGCCTGACGCTTCGCTAACCCGGATGGCTAGTGCAGTTAGCACCGACTCCAACATCAGTTTACCGGATAGCTCTGTCGATTTGCTAACAGGTCAGGCGATGTCAGAGGTTTATGGGGATTTGAGTAAGTTTGCGGCTGAGCCAGATTTCGTGGCTAAGCTGAATGTGGCTTTTGGGGAAAACTGGGATGCTGCGGCTGCGAAAGCCTTAGCTGAAGAATGGTTTCATGGAGATTTTAGTGATATCCCGCCGGTGAAAGTTGTCTCGTCTGCTGAGATTGGTGGGGCGAATGGGGCTTTTGCTGCGGCGACGGATACGATTTATTTATCGAAGGAATTTTTGGCTCGGAATGCGGCGAATCCGGCGGCGGTTGCGGATGTGTTGCTGGAAGAAATCGGGCACTCTGTTGATGTGCGGTTGAATGTTGCGGATTCACCGGGGGATGAGGGGGCGATTTTTGGGGCTGTTGTTCAGGGGAAGGTGTTGAGTGAGGATGAGCTTCAGGGGTTGAAGAGTGAGGACGATACTGCGACTGTTCTATTAGATGGAAAGGTTATTGAGATAGAAGAGCAGCGGCTTTCTGTTGGATCGCAGGGAACATTACTGGCAGTAGATGGATCAAGCACTTTCATAGGTGGAGAACTGACTAGAAACGATAGTAACAATCCCACCAGCAACGGCAGGTTCGCTGATGACTACCGTTTCGATAATCTCAGTCCAGGTCAACAATTGCAACTCGATTTGAACTCAGATGACTTTGATAGTTTTCTGCAACTGGTAGATCAAAGAACTGGTCGAGTTATTACTCAGGATGATGATGCTGGTGGCAACAGAAACTCTCGCTTGAGCTTTACTGTACAACCAAATATCAATTATATAGTACGGGCTACCAGCTACGGTCCAGGTGAGACAGGCAATTACAAAATCAGTTCTATAAACTTATCGAATATTTCTCCAGACCCGGATGGAGCGCCAGACAAAGCCAAACCTTTAGTTCTTCAGGGAAAGACCCTAAGTAATGGTAAAAATGGTGGCATCATTGAGAGTGAAAATATCGGTCGTAACTACGACTATGGCAAGGATTCTGCTGACTACTACAAGTTCTCACTGAATGAAGCTAGACGAATTAACATTGCGTTGGACAAGTTAACAGCGGACGCAGATCTAGCGCTATTTAGAGAAGGTAATAACACTCCAATAGCGGAATCTAGAAGGTCATTTACAAGTCTTGAAGCTATCAGCCGTCAGTTGGAGGCAGGTACTTATTATGTCAAAGTTATTCCCTACGAGACAGCACAAACTGATTACAAACTGCGGATTACTGAACTCACTGGAAATATTCAGGTAAAGATAACTGATTTCGTTACAGAGAGGAGGGGGATATTTGAAACTACTGTAACAAGGGAGAAGGATAAAAACTATACCGATGGGGTAAACTTATATCGCTTTGACGAAACTGGACCCAAAGACAATCTAGCTATTGAACCTGGTAAAGATACTATTGTAGTCATTCATGGCTGGAAGGATAGCACTGATACAGATAACGATGGTAATGAAAGCCCCATCAAATCGTTAGGAAAAGCCGCTGCTAAGAAATATCCCAATTATCAAGTGCTTGCTTTAGATTGGCGCTTTCCCGCAATAAACTCCACGGATCGTAAAAACATAGAAGATGGTCTAGTGCCATTCAGGGCTGCTCAATCAATTACACCAGTAGCTAAATGGGCTGTGAATGCACTCATAAATCTGGGAATTGATCCAGATAAGCTCAGTATTTTCGGTCATAGTTTAGGTGCTTATGTCGGTACTGAAATTGGACGCCTATTCAATGAAGATAATAATGGAAACAATGAAAAATTAGGGAAAATTAAGAACTTTGTTGCACTAGATCCGGCTAATCCTATAGATGCTTATGACATCGACGGAAACACACCAGGCGCTCAAAAAGTGAAGAAAGAATGGGATTTTGCTAAAAGAAGTATAGCACTTGTTGGTAAAGAGGGTGCACTAACTATAGAAGGTCAAGCAGGTTCTAACGAGGGGGCTGCAAGAGCTCAGGATTCTCTTGTTGTTGATCTTGACGAATTGAAATTTGAGATACCTTTCGGCTCGTATCACATCGCTCCTGTCAGGATTTTTCAAACGGCTTTGGAAAAAAAATATTTAGAGTTGGAGAAAAATTTAGCTTTACCCAACAATCTCATAGCCAACTCGTATGATGACAATGCTGTGGTAGCCCAGTTTCGTAATGGGAGGCATGAAGGAAGAATAGTCGCTAAGTCAGACGGAACCATAGAGCGACTAGAATATGTCAACAGAACTGGTGGGTTCGGCGAACTAAAAAATGATGGACGAGCATGGACAAGCTGATACTATCCGTTTTTGTACAAGTGCAATTTTTGTCCCTTGTCATGTGCGATTGTCTTCAATATTTCCTCACTAAAACTCAGTCCAATTCACTGTTAAGAACAAATAACAATGGCATTAAGATTTACCAATGATAATGGTCTTATTCGCTTGCTTGGCGATAATACCTCAGAATCTATTACCCTATCGCCTGGAGAACTAACAAATATTCCTGGCGGTGTTTGGGTTCGCGGTGGTAACGATACAGTCATAGGTTCTGCTGATAGTGAACTCATTCTAGGAAACGAGGGTCTAGATAGCATTTCAGGCGGTGCTGGTAACGACAC
>JAYUGZ010000775.1:0-3292 GCA_043767465.1 Cyanobacteriota bacterium | reverse complement strand
GGTTTCTGAGATTTACGCAAGGGGCGAGAAACCGGGTTTCTACGATTTTTTGGGTTGGGTAGCTAGAAATATAGAGAGAAACCCGGTTTCTGAGATTTACGCAAAATAGATCTCAAATGGGTTCTATACCACTTTTACAAATTTTTGCTACAAAAAAATTGTTGAGTTGGTTTACCTGAGCCGTGTTTATAAGGTGCGTCGCTGTGAAATTGTCGATATTTAGTTAGGGATTTTTCATGGCGACGCACCCTACAACTAATTACAGGTTCGTAGTCAGGACTTTAGTCCGCATTGATGAAGGACTGAAGTCCGAACGATCAAACCAATGACTAATTACCAATCTGGTGGCAAATTGTAATATTCAAGAGTAGATTTATCTTTCAACAAATCTTGAGTTTGCCGATCGACCTGAATCTGACCATCAGCCAAAATTAACGCCCTTTGAGTCGTTTTCCCGATCCAATTCAAATTGTGGGAAGCGATCAAAATTACCTCGATCGGCAATTGTGACAAAACCTTTGCCAAATGACGGCGCCACGAGGGATCTAGTCCGTTGGTCGGCTCGTCCAAGATTAAAATTGCAGGCTCTAATGCTAAAATTGCTGCCAAAGCTGCTAACCTTCTTTGACCGCCCGAAAGTTCGTGGGCCGAACGGTTGGCAAATTCTACTAAACCGAATTCGTCTAATAGGGCTAAAGCTCGATCGCGCGCCACAGCAGGCGGCACCCCATAATTGCGCGGCCCGAACATCACATCCTCCAAAATAGTCGGCATAAATAGCTGGTCATTAGCGTCTTGAAAGCAAAATCCAATTTGCCTCCGCGCTTGCGATAAAGTCGCCTCTTCCAACTTCGTCCCCTGCACTCTCACCTCGCCTGACTGAGGCATTTTTAAGCCGATTAAGTTTTCGAGCAAAGTGCTTTTCCCAGCACCAGTTAAACCGAGTAAAGCAACTCTTTCTCCCGGTTGTAAGGTGAGTGAAATTCCTTGCAACACAGGTTTTTGCTGCGGGTATCCGAATACTAAGTCCTGCACTTCAATTGTTGGCGTCACTTTAAGATTAGTCAATTTTTATTTGCCTCGATTTTTAGATTAAGAGTTTTTAACCGCAGAGGGCGCAGAGGGCGCAGAGAGAGGAATGGAGAAGGCAAAATGTAAAAAGTTAAAATATATATGCCTAATTTAATCAATTAACAATGCCCTATGCCCTATGCCCCATGCCCTATGCCCTATGCCCAATTACCGTAAGAAGCTATTGTTAATCCGGCTGCGGTTAAAATCGCGAGTGTCAGCCAGAGTCGTTGTTTTGGTGTCGATTTTGAATCAGAGGGCAAACTTCCTTGATAGCCACGAATCATCATAGCTGCGTGTACTCTTTCTGCGCGATCGAGACTTCGCAAATAAAGCGCTCCGATCATCGAAGCACTGGCATAACGCAACCATCCTCCCGTACCAGATAAGCCTCGGAGTTGGGCGGATCTTTTCATGCGGTTGACTTCTGCCAGCAAGATTTCTAAGTATTGTCCGGCTAAAAGAACAATCTCTTGCAAGCCTGCTGGTAACGGCAATCCTTTGAGGGCGATGCCGAAACTATGAGGTGGCAAAGTTAGCAGAAAACTGTTCATAACTAGCAGGCAAATTAGGGAACGCAGCAACAGAAAACTAGCTCGTTCCCAACCTTGGGGCAGCACTAATAAGGAGAGAAACAGCAATTCTGCTCCTAACAGTTGCGCTAGGGTTCGCAGCGGGGCCCTGAGCCAAAACGACCAAAAAAGTGCGATCGCCCCATAAATCCCCAACCACAGCCAAGCGCCAGTCTTCATAAAACCAATGCCGATGACAATTATCAAAGACAGGCGCAATCGAAAAGGTATGGAAAGTTTAAGCATCTTTAGGTTTCACCAACTTAGTAACACCAAAGGCCGCGCCGAAGCAGATGGCAGATCCCACAACTCCAGCAATGCTAGTACCAATCGGCTGTTCTTCTAATCCTTTAACTTTGTACTCTGCAAAAGGAGTAGGATTTTGGATAGCCGCAGCTTCTTTATCTTTAAAGCCGTATTTTTCGGCTACCGAATCTAACCCATCGGGCCAACTTGAAGCGAACAGGGAAAGCACGCCCGAAATTAATAAAACTCCGACTACTGGCGCTAGCCATTTCTGCAATTGTGGCTGTTCTCCTGGTAATAAATCCGGCCGTACTTTGATGAGATAAGTTAAAACGCCGGCTGTAATTACCCCTTCGCCAATGCCAATTAAAATATGTACGCCTACCATTGCTGGCAATGCGATCTGAAGCGGTACTGTACCAGAAATTGCTAGTTCGATCGCGCAACAGATAGAAGCAGCAACCACGCTAAGGGCGGCAGCGATGCCCGCAGCTAGGGGCAAGCGATTTCGGGAACCTCCCAAGAGTTGCTGCAACGGCTTTAACAGCCACCAGCCCACCCAAATGCCAACTAGCCCCATGTTGAAAATATTGGCTCCCAGGGCGGTGATGCCCCCGTCAGCAAACAAGATGCTTTGAATGATAAACACTGTACTCATGGCCAAAGTTGCCGCCCAAGGGCTGCCCAGCACCACCGATGCCAGCGCCCCTCCCAACAAGTGTCCGCTGGTACCGCCGGCTACGGGAAAGTTGATCATCTGGGCAGCAAACACGAAAGCTGTGGTTAAGCCCATGATTGGTGCTTGCCGCAGTCCAAGACTGGCGCGGGTTCGATTTAGGGCAACGGCAATTACTGCTGCGCTTGCTATGCCAGTGGCAATGGCTACTGGCGGTGAAAGAAAACCATCAGGTATGTGCATCGATGTATCCTAAACGCGAGAAATCCCAACCTTTTAGTCAACTGTTTTTTACAAAACTTTACAATCCCCTCTGGGGGCATTGGTGCGATCGCCTCTGGGGGCAATTCGTGGCGGGCGATCGCTGATTTGACGAGGATTCAGGCTGTGAAGCCTGAATTTTCATGATTTGCGATCGGAGATTAAATAATTCTTAAAAATTAATCGAATTTTGTACCGACAGCCCATACTTGCAAGCTTTTTGATAACTATTATCAATAGTTTTGTAAATCTTAACTGCGAAATGTATCAATATCAAAGCTCTGACAGAAATATTAAGAAATTATAAAATTATCAATGAAAGCCAAAAATTAGTTTTATTCTCAATTATTGAGAATAAATAGCATTAGTTGCTGGATAATAAAAGCAGCAGAATTAGCTTTCAGCTAGTAAAGGCAAGAGTTTGTGGTGTTTTAGAAACTAAAAACCCAGATATTATTGCTGTCAA
>JAYUGZ010000774.1:0-1215 GCA_043767465.1 Cyanobacteriota bacterium | reverse complement strand
TTAGCAAGATTTGAAATCTTTGCTAGGTATTTATTTCAGGGTTTCATGCCTCCAAATTTAAAACTATTAAATTTGTCTGAATATCTGCGGAATGTGGGAACCAAAAATATCAACAGCAAAGTGTCCGCAGTCAGATAAACTAATGGCGATCGCCCTGAAAACCATTTGATGCTATGTGGGACAAAATTGCAGCACACATCTCTGAAACAACCGGAGAGAGCTTTTCCATCGACAACCGCCGTTCAGTCAGCGGTGGCTGCATCAATCAAGGCTATGCTATCAACAGCGGTGCCCGCACTTATTTCGCGAAAATCAATCAAGCTTCCCAAGTCGCGATGTTTGAAGCTGAGGCCCTGGGTTTGCAGCAAATGGGGGAAACCCAGACGATTCGCGTTCCTCAACCGATTTGCTGGGGAACTGAGGGCAATTCTGCTTATATTGTCTTGGAATGGCTGGATTTGCGAAGTGGCGGGGGCGAGATAGCCTGGGCAGAAATGGGGCGGAAACTGGCCGAAATGCACAAATACACCCCCCCCAGCCCAGGGCGGGCACGGGGGCACCGCCCCTACAATCGGGGGGGAGAAGAGGCTAATTCTGCCTTGGTAAGGGGATGTTTTGGTTGGGATATGAATAATGCGATCGGCTCAACTCCTCAAATTAATAACTGGACTGCTGATTGGGCAGAATTTTGGGCAAAACATCGGATTGGTTATCAGTTACAGTTGGCTAGGCGTCATGGTGGAAATTTCAGTCAAGGAGAAACTTTGCTAGCAGCTATTCCCAAGTTATTGGAGGGTTACAAACCTCAACCTTCCTTAGTTCACGGCGATTTGTGGGGAGGAAATGCCTCGGTAACTGCTGCGGGGGAACCAGTAATTTTTGACCCGGCGGCTTATTGGGGCGACAGAGAAGTCGATATTGCGATGACGGAACTTTTCGGCGGTTTTTCCCCAGCATTTTATCGGGGTTATAATGAAGTTTGGTTGCTGGATTCAGGCTATGAAAAGCGCAAAACGCTTTACAACTTATATCATATTTTGAATCACTTTAATTTGTTTGGTGGGAGTTACGAGTCGCAGGCCAATCAAATGATTAATAGGATTTTGGGTTAAAATTTCAATATTAATTGGATTAGAGGGAATCAAAAATGAAGTTTTGGCACTGTTGCAGGGATTTTGGATTTATAGTTGTGTTTTTGACCGGCCTCGTGGCTGG
>JAYUGZ010000773.1:0-3293 GCA_043767465.1 Cyanobacteriota bacterium | reverse complement strand
TTTTCACGACGATGCAATTACAGCAATGGGTATAGGTTGAAAAATCAAGTTTATGAGAGTCTCTGCGCGTAAGTCCTGTTAAAAATTCATTTCGATTCGATGACTGCTTCGGCTTGGAGGGCGATTGATCGCAATTTATCAAGAGTATCCTGATTAGCGCTCTGCCACAATCCCCGCTGACGGGCTTCTAACAATCTTTCCGCCATATCTCGCAGCGCCCAAGGATTATTTTCCTGGATAAATCCCTGAACTTTTTCATCAAAAATGTAAGCCTGTGCAATTCCTTCATACATAAAATCTTCTACACAATTTGCCGTAGCATCGTAAGCAAACAAAAAATCGACTGTTGCTGCAATTTCAAAAGCACCTTTATAACCGTGACGCATCGCCCCTTCAATCCATTTCGGATTTACCGCCCTGCTGCGATAAACCCGCGCAATTTCTTCTTTCAATTGCCGCACTTTCGGATTCTCGGGAATCGAGTTATCACCGAAATAAGTTTCAGGATTTTTGCCTTGCAAATTGCGAATTGCGGCAGTCATTCCGCCTTGGAATTGATAATAATCGTCGGAGTCGAGGATGTCGTGTTCGCGGTTGTCTTGGTTTTGCAGAACTATTTGCATTTCCCCCAAGCGTTTTTCAAATGCTTCGGGTGCAGAACATCCCCATTCACTCTGTTTAATTCCTGCTACATCTCCCGGTAAATTTGATGAACTAGAAGAAGTATAGGCGTAACTGCTCCAATTAATGTAAGCTGTTGCTAAATCGCTGTCATCTGTCCAGTTTTGAGCTTCAATTATGCCTTGAAGTCCCGCGCCGTAAGCACCAGGTTTGGAACCAAAGACTCGAAAGTGCGATCGCACTTTCGCATCTTCCCGACTCAAACCAGTCGATTCCCAATCCAAAATCTCTTGTTTAACTTGCGCGGCTAAAGGATTGCTTTCCGCAGGTTCATCTAAGTTTGCCACAGCTTTGACAGCGGAGTCAAACAAATCAATTAAATTAGCAAAAGCATCGCGGAAAAAACCAGAAATCCGCAAAGTAACATCAACGCGCGGCCGCCCCAAGACTGAAACTGGCAAGATTTCAAAATCTACAACCCGGCGCGAAGGCCCATCCCAGATTGGTTGAACTCCGATTAATGCTAAGGCTTCGGCGATGTCATCTCCACCTGTCCGCATGGTGGATGTTCCCCACACTGACAAACCCAAAGTTTTCGGATATTCACCATTTTCTTGAGTGTATCTTTCGACTAAAGTTTCGGCTGCAACTCTGCCAACTCTCCAGGCAGTTTCTGTGGGAATAGCGCGGATATCTACGGAGTAAAAATTGCGGCCTGTGGGCAATACATCTGGTCGGCCACGGGTTGGTGCGCCGGATGCACCGCTGGGGATGTGTTTCCCATCTAGTCCGCGCAACAGGTTAGTAATTTCTTGGTTTGTTTGGAGGAGTGAAGGTAAAAGATAGTTGGCAATCCAATCTAATTCTTGTTGAGTTTCTTCTCCTATTTTAACCGCAGATGAACGCGGATGAACGCAGATGTTTTGGATTAAATCATCTACTAATTCAGCGGCTTTTTCTTCTAATTCTGCTGTTAAATCGCCTGCGGTGGTTAAGGGATCGAAGTCGTAATCTAAGTCTTTGGCGAGGGCGCGGGTTAAGCCGGAACGATTTGTGCTAGGATGGCGGGCGATCGCAATTATCAAATCTCGCAACTGTCTACCTTGAGGACATTGACCGAAAATGTGCAATCCGTCGCGGATTTGGGATTCCTTGAGTTCGCAAAGATAGCCGTCGGTGCGGGTGATAAACTCGGTAAATTCGGATTTATTGAGTTGGATTCCTAAGTCTTTGTCTAAGTTTTCTTTGTTGGTGAGGGCTACAATGCGATCGCGAATCATCGGTAATCTGGACGGATCTAAGCTTTGGGCTTCGCAATATTCGTCGATTAAGGCTTCCAACTGCTGCAAAGGCCCATAAAGTTCGGCGCGAGTCATCGGCGGGGTGAGGTGGTCAATGATCACGGCTTGCGATCGTCTTTTTGCCTGGGAACCCTCCCCCGGATCGTTGACAATAAACGGATAAAAATTCGGCATCGCGCCTAATGCAACTTCGGGATAACATTTGTTAGACAACGCGACACTTTTACCGGGAAGCCATTCTAAATTACCATGTTTTCCGGCATGAATTATTGCCTGAGCTCCAAAGTTTTGCCGCAACCAATAATAGTAAGCTAGATAATTGTGAGTTGGTTCTAAATCCGGTGCGTGATAGTTCAAACTAGGGTCAATTTCATATCCGCGCGATGGTTGAATTCCCACAAACACATTCCCAAATTGAATCCCCGGAATCGGGAACAGGTTCGCCGTCAGTAGTTCCGTTTTTTCCCCCGTCGCCAACCCCCATCTGTTACAAATTCCATCCTGTACTTGCTGCGGCAAAGTAGTAAAATACTCTTCATATTCCGCCAAATCCAAAGATTGATTAACAGGCCGCAATTCCCGTCCTTCCGGGTCATTTGTCACGCCAGAAGTCAGGAGTTCAATTAACTCATTACCGCTAGCCGGGATATTTTCAACTTGATAACCTGCTTGCTGCATAGCTTTGAGGATTTCCACACAGCTAGCGGGCGTATCCAAGCCAACGCCATTGGCTAACCGGGCGTTGCGGGTGGGATAATTTGCGAGAATTATGGCGATGCGTCGGTTGGCGGCGGGGGTTTGCTTCATCTTCACCCAATTCGCCGTTAAGTCAGCTACGAATGAAATGCGATCGCCCGCTGCGATATATCCTACCACATCTGTTTCTAATTCGCTGTTCCAAGTTTGTACAGCTTTAAAAGAAACAGTCCGAGTAATAATTTTCCCATCTACTTCTGGTAATGCGACATTCATCGCCACATCGCGAGGCGAAAGTCCTTGAAGTTCAGTTTCCCACTGTTCCAAACCGCCGCCACTGAAGATGGCTTGTAAGATAGGAACATCTAAGGATTTTAAACTATTTTGTTCCGATTCTTGACTGTTGAAACCGGAGACTGCAAAACTTGTCGTGTTGAGCAATAATTGAATTGGTGCAGAGTCTTTGGGTTGAAAGTATTCCAGCAATTCTATTTGCAATTCTGGTTCCCGCAGCGAAGACACAAACACGGGAACTGGTACTAAGTTTCGCTCTGCTAGAGCTTGACAAAGTGCATCGATCGGTGCTAAATTTCCTGATAAATAATGAGCGCGATAAAATAAAATTCCTACTTTAGTAAGGGCTGGTAAACCCGGAGATCCCCCCCAGCCCCCCTT
>JAYUGZ010000772.1:0-1217 GCA_043767465.1 Cyanobacteriota bacterium | reverse complement strand
TGAATTGCCCGTAGGGGCAATTCATGAATTGCCCCTACTCTAAACTTCAGGGATTGCTATAGCGAGTGAATCATACCTAAATTCAGCAACGCCCTAATTGCTTTTGTTGCTTATTTGTTACCTTAGTCGATCGCCCACCCCAACTCACCATACAATAGGTTTGCATCTCTATTTCTTGCTAAGAATCCATTCCTTAAGATCCTCAATCGTAAAAACCGCCTCAAAGTCCAATCCAACAGAGCGATAAAACTCCGCACCACCTTGCTCTCGATCGATCAGAGACAAAATGCGATCGACCTTATAACCAGCTCCCCGCAGCCTCTCCACCGCCTGCATCGCCGACTTACCCGTCGTTACCACATCCTCCAAAACCACCACATTCGCGCCCTCAGACAGCGTTGGGCCCTCAATATACGCCATTGTCCCGTGTCCCTTCGTCTCCTTTCTGACAATCAAAGCTGGTATCGGTCGATCGCCCAAAGCCGAAACCACACTCACAGCCGTTACAATCGGATCGGCACCCAAAGTCAAACCAGCCACAGCATCCACATCCGCCGCCAGCATCGAAAACAGCAGCCTCCCCGTCGCCAAAGCACCTTCTGGATGCAGCGTCACCGGTTTGCAGTTAATGTAATAAGAACTTTGCTGCCCCGAAGACAGCACAAAATCGCCTTCTTTGTACGCAAATTCGCACAACAAATCCAAAAGTCGATCGCGCAACACCTTTAAATCAGCAGCATTCATAACTAACACCGTGTAAAAAACACTAATAATCCGCCGATAATCAGTTTATAGTGGAATCGGAATTAATTAAGGAGGCCCAAATATATGAGTCAAAAGTTAAAAAGCCTGAGCGGCGCGTTGATTCTCGCTATCGCCTCTGCCGCAATGGCATCCATCAAACCAGCTCAAGCAGAACCAGCTCGATTTCACCCGATCGGCGACGACTTCAACCGACAATTCTTTGAAGCATCAGGAGACTTTTACCACAACGTCAGCTTGCAAGGTTATCTGGGCGACTATTTAGGCATCGGTGCCCCCAGCGGCGTTGTTGCCTTTCCCGAAAAAGAAATCGAGCGGGATGCCAGCCGCATCAACGGCCTCTACCGACGAGTAATGCAGCGGCAAGTGTCCAGCGATCCGATTCTCCGCGTCCCGGATGCCGTCAATCCCTTCGATTCCTCAGTCATGGCGCTGCCTCCAGCTTGCCAGCTAGC
>JAYUGZ010000771.1:0-8152 GCA_043767465.1 Cyanobacteriota bacterium | reverse complement strand
TTGCAGCTATTACCACTTAATTTTATCTCGCTCCGTCTACTTAATTAGGAACTGCCAGTGACACCAAAACTACAGCCATCTAAAACTCCAAACTCCCGAAAAGAAGCACCCAAAGTACCCTGGTTCGAGCGGTTCATGGCACTGGTCGCCCTCGGAAATTTTAGCCTAGTATTATTTGACATAAGTTACGTACCGTGGCGAGATTTCTACTTTCGGCAACTGCCAGTTATCACCCAAGTATACGACCCATTTAAAGGAATTAAACCCCACCGAGATACCGAGAAATATCTAAAAACCTTAGAAGAATTAAAAAAACAAGTAGTGCAAACAGGCTTGGCATCTCCCCAAGTAGCAGCGAAATTGCAGGAAATAAACAATCTAACCGTGAAAATGATCGACGAAGATCCGTTTCGAGTAGCATCCAAAAGTGGCACCCTAGAAAAAATTAAAGACCGAATGCGCGATCGCACCCCGAATCCGCAAGAATCTGCCAAACAATCATTCCGAACATTTTGGAGCCCTGAGTATTTAAACAAACAAGGCTGGCAACAAGAAATAACATGGTTTGACGCCAAAATCAAGCCATTAATCGCCATTAACTATTACCGCACAATCGGAGAAAATGGCGAATTCACCGACAACTTCTGGAAAATCGACCTGCCATTTATTGCTATATTCGCGATCGAATTTCTCGCCCGCACCTACTTCATCAGTCGCCGCCACCGCAGCGTCACTTGGCGAGCAGCCATGCTCTGGCGGTGGTACGACATCTTCCTGTTCCTCCCATTCTGGCGCTTGTTGCGAGTAATACCCGTCACAATACGCATTCACCAAGCCAAAATGCCGGATCTCCAACCCATACGCACCCAAATCAGCCGAGGTTTCGTCGCTAACTTCGCCCAAGAATTGACCGAAGTAGTAGTAATTCAGCTCATCAACCAGATGCAACAATCAGTTACCACAGGCGAGCTAGCTCGTCAACTATTTCAATCCCCAAAACAGCGATATTTAGACATTAATAATATCAATGAAATAGAGGCGATCGCCACCCACCTAGTCCAAATCACCGTCTACAAAGTCCTGCCCCAACTCCAGCCAGACCTAGAAGCCTTGCTCCGCTACAATATAGAAGTGTTTCTCAAACAATCCCCTCTCTATCAAGGATGGAAGCAAGTACCCGGACTGGGAAACCTGCCCGCACAGCTAGCAGAGCAATTAGTTGCAGAACTCTCCAAATTAGCCACCATGGGCCCCCAAGATGCCTACGAAGCCTTTAAAATCGCCAGCGAAGACCCCGTAGGCACTAAACTCTCCAGCCAGCTAGTCCAACATTTCGGGCAAGCTTTAGGAGCAGAACTGCAACAGCAGCAAACCTGGCAAGAAATACAACTGCTGCTGTGCGACTTCCTAGAAGAGTTCAAAATCAACTACATCCAGCGGTTGAGCGAAGAAGACTTCGAGAAAATTTTAGAACAAGCCAAAGAACTGCAACGGATAGCCCCGCGTTAAGGTGACGGATATTGCAGCAAGTTCGGCAACGGATTATTTAACAGATGTAACGAATTTAACTGATGGATGTGGAGGGATTGACACTCAAGCGTGAATTGGGAATTGGTAATTAAGCAATTGTCTCCCTCTGCCTCTTTTCCTGACAGGTGTATGTTTTCTACAGCTAAAAAAAGTAGATCGGCAGAACTGTGAATTTATCCCCAATGCTAGCGGCATCAATTGCCTCAGCGATTTTCATAATATTTTTCCGCAATCAACCGGCCCGCAAGAGCAATGGAGCAGAACAACTACTCACATCGAGCTCTGGGCGCTGTTGTCCTTTGTTCGCTGCTGCTTGTTGATACCATTCTTTTAGTCGCTGAGGATTGATAAAACTTAGGGGCACTATAGCCCAATACAGTTCACTTAACGTTTTTTGTCATTGCCAGCACTCTTGGCGAAGCAATCTCCGTGACTATGACATTTCTCGGTTAAGTCAGGTGCGCGCTGAGCAATTATCTTCTTAAGTAAACCGTATTGCACTATAGCCGATCGCACCAAAAAATCGCACCCACTCTCAGTAGCGGGTGTTGAATAATACAAAAAACTCTGGCTGGCTTACGAAATTTCCAGTAAACAGGAAATTTTGCATCTGCCTAGAAAAAGCGAACTAAACTAAATGTATCTAAAGATTTAAAAATAGACCTGAACTGCTGGCAAATGGAATACTTTAAAATTAACAAACTTCTAATTTCACCGTATTTAGCAGCAATTTCGGCATCATTAGCCATCTTGGCCGGAGTTGGTATTTTAGACCGATCGGAACAAGAGCGATTTGGGCAGCACAACCGCGCTAACACGCTCGATCGGCTCACCACAGTGCGTTCTAAGCTGGAAAGTTCTTTGAATTCCCGGCTGTTTTTGATGCGGGGTTTGGTGGCTGACATTTCCCACAACCCAAACATCACCGAAGCCGAGTTTGCAGCGACGGCGAGAATTCTGGTGGCAGAGCAAACCGGCATTCGCAACATCAGTTTAGTTAAAGGCACGACGATCGCTTACATTTACCCGCTGCTGGGAAATGAAAAGGCGATCGGGGTTGATTTAACGGCAGTACCCAAACAGCGGCAAATACTCGAAGATGTCATCAACACCAGAAAAACTTTGCTTGCTGGGCCCGTGCAATTATTGGAGGGGGGTGCGGGGTTCGTCAGCCGATCGCCCATTTTTCTCACACCCCCGGGCGCCGAGCCCGAAACAGGAGTTTACTGGGGGTTGATCGGCCTGATCCTGGACAAAAATACCCTGATTGAGGAAGCAGGACTCAACGATCCCCAGGACAAGCTGCAATACGCTGTGCAGGGCAAAGACGGCAGGGGAGTGTCCGGCGAGGTGTTTTTCGGCGACAAGTCGATTTTTCAGAGCAATCCGGTGGTTCTGGAAGTGACTTTGCCCAACGGTTCCTGGGTGTTGGCAGCAATTCCGACCCAGGGATGGCCCGAGAATTCGCCACTGCGGGGTTGGCTGCTGTCTGGAGGGGGCTTGCTGGCAGTTTTGAGCGGGTTGGCAGTTTTTAGCTGGGTGTACGGCCCCCAGAAGCTGCGGGCAAGCGAAGCTAAGTATCGGCAATTGGTTGAGAATGCTAACAGCATTATTGTGCAGTTAGACAGTGAAGGCAGGATTACTTTTTTTAATGAGTTTGCGGAAACTTTTTTTGGGTATTCAGAAGCAGAAATTATTGGCAAAAGTGCGATCGGCATAATTGTAGATCCGGCCAATTTGTCGGAAAATGACTTAGCCATCATGATTCGAGACTGTGTGGCACAGCCGGACAAATACTTCAAACACGAGAATGAAAGCATCCGTCGCAATGGGGAAAAAGTCTGGGTAGCGTGGAGAAACCAACCTTTGCTCGATGCGAAGGGAAATTTGGCAGGATTGCTTTGTATCGGGACGGATATTGGCGATGCCGTGGCGGCAGCTACGCAACGCAAAAAAGCTGAACTTGCCCTACAAGCTTCAGAAGCCGAACTGCGAGCTTTATTCGCTGCCATGAATGACGTGATTTTCGTGATTGATCTTGAGGGACGCTACCTGAAAATTGCGCCCACAAATCCCGAACTTTTGTACAAACCGCCGACGGAACTTATAGGCAAAACTCTGCACGAAATCATGCCGCTAGAATTAGCAGATTTTTTTCTCAGTCAAATTCAACTCACTGTCAACACACAGCAGACACATTCACTAGAATACAGCCTGCCAATTGACAACAGAGAACTTTGGTTTGTGGCTAACATTTCGCCAATGCAGGAAAATACTGTTATTTGGATTGCCCGCGACATTACGCAGCGCAAGCAAGCTGAAAATTGGTTGAGTGGTCAAAAACAAATTTTAGAAATGATTGCTAAGGGCGCAACTCTAGGCGATACTTTAAATACTTTAGTGGAAATTATCCAACAGCAATCGAAAGATGTCATGGGTTCTATTTTGATTCTAGCTCCCGACGGCGAACATTTGCTGCACGGAGCCGCACCGAGTTTGCCGGAAAGTTACAATGCTGCTGTTAATGGAGTAGCCATCGGCCCGAATGTTGGTTCTTGTGGCACTGCTGTCTATCGCGGCGAACAGGTGATCGTTACAGATATTGCCACAGATCCTTTGTGGGCAAATTTTAGAGATTTAGCCTTGAGTTTTGGACTGGGAGCTTGCTGGTCTACTCCTATTTTCTCATCTCAGAGTCAAGTGTTGGGGACTTTTGCAATGTACTCTGCCCAACCGCGCAGTCCCCATTTTTTTGAGCTGCAATTGATCGAAGCGGTGAGGAATGTAGCAGGAATTGCGATCGAGCGCAAACAAGCAGAAGAAAGTCTCAAACAGCTCAATCAAGAACTTGAAAATAGAGTCGAACAAAGAACTGCCCAATTGAAGCAAACAGAAGAACGGTGGCAGCTAGCACTCAAAGGCAATAATGACGGTATTTGGGATTGGAACTTGCAAACAGGAGAAATCTTCCTGTCCGATCGATTTAAGGAAATCACCGGATACGAACACCGCCCAAATCTCGATTACTTTGACGAATGGAACAGCAGCACGCATCCCGACGATTTAGCCTTAGTAATCCAAGCTTTCCAAGACCATTTAGACAAGAAAACGCCGCATTACATCGTCGAATACCGCTTGTGGTGCTACAACAGCGCCTACAAATGGATACTCAGTCGGGGACAAGCTTTGTGGGACGAATCTGGAAAAGCAGTCCGCATTGTTGGTTCAATTACTGACATTACGGAGCGCAAAGAAGCAGAGTCAGCACTGCGGGAAAGTGAGGCAAAATTCCAAAAACTGTCGGCTAATTTGCCGGGAATGATTTATCAATGTTTGTTGCGTGCAGATGGCTCTTTCAGTTTCCCTTACATGAGTCCTGCTTGCCGAGAAATGTTTGAGTTGGAACCGGAAGCTATTATGCAAAATTCGGCTTTGCTAATAGATTTAGTTCATCCTGACGACCGCCAAAAATATTACGAATCTGTTGCTATTTCAGCCCAAACTTTGCAAGCTTGGCAGTGGGAAGGACGGCTGGTGCTGCCTTCCGGCAAAATTCGCTGGTTTCAGGTAAATTCGCGTCCTGAAGCTAAAGAAAACGGCGATATTCTTTGGGATGGCATCAGCATTGATATTACGAATCGCAAAGAAGCTGAATTAGCCTTGCAAGAAAGCCAGCAGTTCATTCAAAAAATTGCCGACGCTACTCCCGGTATTTTGTATCTCTACGACTTGGAAGAACAGCGAAATGTCTATGCTAATTGTTCTGTTGGCACGATTTTGGGCTATAGCTTCGACGACATTACACGGATGGGTGCGTCACTGACAACGGAGTTAATACACCCAGAAGATTTGCCAAAAGTTGTGGAACATCACGCGAGCTTTACAGCAATTGAAGATGGCGAAATTAGGGAAATTGAGTACAGGATGCTGGCGGCAGACAGCCAATGGTTTTGGCTGCAAAGCCGGGATAGTGTTTTTAGCAGGAATGCTGAAGGTCAGCCCAAGGTAATCATTGGATTTGCCCAGGATATCACGGCTCGCAAACAAGCAGATGAATCTCTGCGACAAAGCGAGGTGCGAGAAAGGGAAAAAGCTAGAGAGTTAGAGTCGGCGCTGCGGTCATTGCGCTCTACTCAAAGTCAGCTCATTCAAACTGAAAAGATGTCTTCTTTGGGGCAGTTGGTTGCTGGCATCGCTCACGAAGTTAATAATCCCGTTAACTTTATTCACGCTAATATTGATTATCTCCAGCAGTATACAAGACAGTTGCTTGATTTGGTGAGTCTTTACGAAGATGAGTATCCCGAACCTAATCCCAAAATTCTCGATCGCATTCAAGAGATTGATTTGGATTTCATGGCCCAGGATTTAATAAAAATTGTGGGTTCGATGCAGGTAGGAACCGATCGCATCCGGCAAATTGTGTTGTCCCTGAGAAATTTCTCGCGGCTGGACGAATCGGCAATGAAGCCCGTTGATATTCACGCGGGAATTGACAGCACTTTGTTGATTTTGCAGCACCGCTTGAAGAGTCACGACAGCCGCCCGGAAATTGAAGTAATTAAGGAGTTCGGGAAACTGCCGCACGTTGAGTGCTATGCGAGCCAACTGAATCAGGTGTTTATGAATATTCTGGCTAATGGAATTGATGCTATTGAAGAACGATATCACAAGTTATCGGTTCTGCGCTCAAAGACAAATCCGGGCCTGATTACTATTTGCACTTGTGTCACCGCGCACAGCACTGTGATGGTGAAAATTTCAGACAGCGGTACGGGAATTCCGCAGGAAATAGTCGATCGCATTTTTAACCCGTTTTTTACGACAAAAGCTGTGGGTAAAGGTACCGGCTTGGGAATGTCGATCGCGCACTCGATTGTGGTAGAAAAGCACAAGGGCAAGATTGAGTGTGTTTCGCAAGTCGGGTGCGGAACCACTTTTGCGATCGAAATTCCGATCGGCAAAAACTATCAGTAGCAGCGTGCATCAGCCAGCAGTCGCTACCTGAGGCACCCTACAAGTTAACCTAAAATAGATCCAAGCTGCTAGGGAAGCGGTGCTGTATCAACCTTTAACTGGATAAAAACTGACATGATGGGATTAATCCTGGAAGCGCTCGGAGCAATGGGACACAATGTCCGCTGGATGTCTTGGAATTTGTTTTTAGGTTTGGTACCGCTGGCGCTGAGTTTTTGGCTGTTCCGCAAACCTCGATCGCGCTGGCTGATGTGGGGTACATACGTTCTCCTGGGGGCTACTTTTTTGCCCAGCACGCGCCATGTTTTGTCCTATCTGAGGCACATTGTGCAAGATGTGGGCACAACTTACGTTTTGGGGGCGATCGCGATTACGCTGGCACTGATGGCTTTAGACATCTGGGTACTGCGGCAGCGCGGAGTTCGCTCTCTCCGCTGGTGGGGCGGTTTTTTCTGGTTTATCGCATTTTTGCCCAATGCGCCCTACGTTTTAACTGATATCATTCACCTGATCCGCCAGATTAAAGAGGGGAACTCGGTGTGGGTGGTGACATTGGCGCTGATTCCTCAATATTTGGTGTTTATGCTGGCGGGATTTGAGGCTTACGTGCTGTCGGTGATGAATTTGGGTTACTATTTGAAACAACAGGGTTGGTGTAGATTTATCCTGGCAACGGAGATAATTATTCACGCACTTTCGGCGATCGGCATTTATTTAGGGCGATTTATCCGCTTCAACACTTGGGATATCCTGACTAATCCCGATCAGTTGGTTAACACCGTAATGAATGATTTGATTGGTAAGCGTCCGGTTGTAGTAATGGCTGCAACTTTTACCGTAATTGCTGTTTTGTATTGGGGGATGAAACAAGTTAGTTTGGGGATCAGCCAGCGATTTTACAACAGTCAAGCTCAGTCGGATTTGTCTGGCGAAACCGCGACGGCTTCTGAACCCGTAGATTTTAGATTGTAGATTTGCTCCACAACTAACCTACAAACTTTTTAGCTTTCCACGACTTAAATCGGAAAACAAGTATTCCTCTGTGCGCGATCTCATATCCGGTAACATAACCCATATCTGGTTGGTAGTGAGGACTTCAGTCCTCTAATTTTCATGAGGACTGAAGTCCTGACTACCAACCAATTTAATTGCGATCGTTTTCTTGGGACATGATATAGCCTTTCGAGCGAAACATGAGGTATGACTGGGCTATGGGCTATGGCATAGGGCTATGGGCTTACGGGCTATCCTCACCACGCTTGAGAACCGCTATATGAGAACAATTTCTTCGTTAAACTCCCAAATAAATTACTGCGGCAGTTAGTCACAAGACTTGATATGTTAGAACAGTCAAAGTAGTTTTGTAAACAGTAAAGATGAATCGATTTGACCGTCAGTTGTGGGAGAAATTTATTGCGATCGCTCAGCCTTATTTTTATCCTTTGGAGCCTGGGGGCGGCAAAGTATTTCTGGGATTAGTAGCGCTGCTGTTGATATTTCTCTTCGCTGCGATGTTTGTCGCTGTAAGTATTGTATGTTTGCTAGGTCAAGCTCTTTTTCCAGCTTTTGTCAATAATATTGCTGCTGGGTTAGTTAGTTTGTTGCAAGGAATTATTAATTCTCCAATAATTATTATTATTGCTTT
>JAYUGZ010000770.1:0-8158 GCA_043767465.1 Cyanobacteriota bacterium | reverse complement strand
AGGAGATTAAATTAATGCTAAGTTTCAGTCAATCAAAAGCCTTTTTCATTGCGGCCGCCTTTGCAAGTTTAAGCTTTTCACTTTACAGCTTTCCAGTGTTCGGGAAAGAGCAAAGTCTGGCACCAGAAAAAGTAGAAGCTTTAAAAAAGCAAACTCAATGCTCTTTTATTACAGGTAAAGGTGGCACGGTTAACATTCGCAAAGGCCCAGGCAATAACTACCCGGTTGTAGCTACACTCAAAAGAGGAGACGGAGTTCGGGCTGTCAGCAGACAAGGTAATTGGGTGAAAATTGCGGCCAGAACTTCTGGAACTGTTCCTAATGAAACTTTTACAATCCTTGACGGTTGGGTGAACAATCAATTTATTAATGGCTGTTCTGAAGACCAATTTGATAGATGGCGCAAATAGGAAATTTGGTAGTTATAGGGGTGGGTTTTTGAGATTGTTAATTATTGGCCAATACAGTTCAGTTAACACTATTTATGCCCCGGAGATCCCCCTAAATCCCCCTAGTTATAGGGGGACGAAAGAGAGCTTTCTTGTCCCCCCCCTCTTTCTAAGCTACCGTGTATACACAAGTCATGAGATCCCGCTAGCCCCCCTTAAAAAGGGGGGGAACCGGAGTCAAATTCCCCCTTTTTAAGGGGGATGCGAGGGGGATCTCCGAGGATTTTGGTTCTACACAGAGATGTGTGTACACGGTAGCTTTCTAAGGGGGGTTAGGGGAATCAGTCTTAAGTGAACCCTATTGAATTATTGACACCTATGGTTAGTGAACCCGCCCCAACAATTATGGCAAAAATCTGGATTTTGATTTATCCTTGGGTGGGTGCAGGTTTTAGTAATATTTCGTAGAACGCCTGTTGCCAATTGCCAATTGCCAATTGCCAACAGTATCATTCCCTTATTTTTATGCGAATGCCTGCTGCTTCTAACTTATTCGCCCGAATTGCTGGGAAATTCCCCCTTCGAACTGTGCTGATTGTCCCCTTTGTGCTGCAAATTGTGGGGACTGTGGGGTTAGTGGGGTATCTTTCTTATAGAAACGGACAAAAGGCAGTTGAAGACTTAGCTTATCAGTTAATAAATGAGGTTGATGAGGGCGTTGAGCAAAATTTACAAAATTATCTTGATGTCCCTAAGCATATTAATCAAAGCCTGGCAGCAGCCATTCGCACCAAGGTTGTAGACTGGAAAGACTTTTTGGGATTAGAAAACTACTTCGCGCAGCAACAACAAATCTATGCCAAGGTTAGTACGGTGGCAATCGCCACTGAGCAAAAAGAATTCCTCGCTGTCGAAAAATCATTGGCAAGTGATTCTTTAGTTATCCGCATTCGGAATAAATCTACAAACTACGCCTTTCATTCCTATGCTGCCAATCCTCAAGGCAAGCGAATTAAGCTCACAAAAGTAAGAAAAGATTACGATCCGCACAACGATCCGCCTAAAGGTCGTCCCTGGTATCGAGCCGCGCAGGAGGCGGGTCAAGCAATTTGGCTTCCTGTTGTTAATCTATCACAGGGAGTCGATCGCCCGATCTTGATGATTGTTAACTTTTTGCCATTTAATGACGCAGATGGCAAGTTTCAAGGAGTTTTGGCCGCAGCCCTTTACCTGCCTCAGTTTGCGAGTTTTCTAGATAGTTTGAAAGTTGGACAGACAGGACAAGTATTCGTAATCGACCGCCAAGGGTTACTGATTGCAAGTTCCACAGGCGAGACACCATTCAAGCAAAATTTAAATTCAGATTATCTAAAAAATTTGAATACTCAAGAGTGGAGACTGCCAGCTCAAAACAGTAGGAATTCTCTCACTCAGGCATCTGTAAATTTTCTATTGACTCAGGTTAATAATTTTAATCAAATTCAGCAAAAGCAAAAATTAGAGTTTAACTTTCACCACAATCGCCATTTCCTACAGGTGAACCCCATCTCGGATAAATCTGAGTTGGACTGGTTGATTGTCACAGTCGTTCCCGAAGCCGACTTTATGGGGCAAATTAATGCGAATACTCGCACGAATATCCTGCTGTGTATCGCGGCATTAATCGGGTCTACAGGGATTGGCATTCTTACTGCTCGTTGGATTACAAAGCCACTTCTGGGTCTCAACACCGCCGCCAAAGATATTACTCAGGGAAAATGGGATAAACCTGTAGAAATTAACCGCGCTGATGAAGTGGGAGAACTGGCAAACTCCTTTAATAAAATGGCAGCGCAACTGCAACAGTCTTTTACCGAACTCCAATCCTTGAATGAAGCCTTAGTGCAGAGTGAAAGTCGGCTGAATCAAATTCTCGAAGCTATGCCCGTGGGGGTATCAGTTCACGATATTACTGGACAACTAATCTACGCCAATCAAACATCGCGACACTTGCTGGGCATCGAAACTTTCCACGAAGCTGAAACCGAGCAATTGGCATTAAGTTATCATGTTTATCAGGCAGGAAGCGAGCAGTTATATCCGGCAGAAAATCTGCCAGTTGTTCGCTCGTTTCAGGGAGAACAGGTAAGGGTTGACGACATAGAAATTCGCCTGCCGGGTAGGACAGTTCCCTTAGAAGTTTATAGTACGCCCCTATTTGATGAAAATGGGAATATTGTAGCGGCGATAGCTACCTTTGCTGACATCACCGATCGCAAAAAAACAGAGAAAATCTTAGCCGACTACAACCGCACCTTAGAAGCCCAAGTTGCAGAACGTACTGACGAGTTAGCCAGCGCTAACGCTCAATTAGAACAGGAAATTTGCGATCGCAAACTTGCAGAAATAGCCTTGGCAGCCGCCGCATTAGCCGCCGAAGCTGCATCCCTTGCCAAAAGCAGTTTTCTAGCGAATATGAGCCACGAGTTGCGCACTCCCCTGAATGGCATTATGGGCTACGCACAAATTCTGTTGCGAGACCAAAACCGCACCGCCAAGCAACACAAAAGTGCTGGGATCATCTACCAGTGCAGCGAACACCTCTTGATGCTGATTGACGACATTTTAAGTTTGTCTAAAATCGAAGCCAACAAACTCGAACTTTACCCAGAAATCTTTAATTTTCCGGCTTTTATGCAAGGATTGTCAGAAATATTTAGCCTCAAAGCCGAACAAAAATCAATTTATTTTAGCTACCTGAATATCACTCGAATTCCCAATAATATTTATGCTGATGAAAAGCGACTACGCCAAATTTTAATGAACCTACTTTCCAATGCTGTCAAATTTACCGATCGCGGCAGCGTTACTTTCAAAGTTGAGGTCATTGAAAATAAAGCTATATTCCCGCAGCTTGGCAATCGCGAATTGCCCATCAACAAAATGCGCTTCCAAATAGAAGATACAGGCGTTGGCATACAGCCAGAACACTTGAAAAAAATCTTTTTACCCTTCGAGCAAGTGGGAAATATTTCCGATCGCACGGAGGGAACTGGGTTGGGACTGGCAATTACTCAGAGACTCGTTTCTTTGATGGAAAGTGAAATTTTTGTTGAAAGCACTCCGGGAGTTGGCAGCAGATTTTGGTTCGATCTAAACTTGCCATTTGCCTCAGATACGGTGGACTCAACCCCGGTAAAATCAAGCGATACGATTGTTGGCTATCAAGGTAAAAGACAGAAAATTCTGATAGTCGATGACCGCTGGGAGAATCGCTCGGTGATCATTAATTTACTAGAAGGGATCGGCTTTGAATTCGCAGAGGCAGCAGATGGACAAGAAGGTTTAGAAAAAGCCGTTGAATTTCAACCGGATTTGATTTTCGCTGACTTAGTGATGCCTCGGATGGACGGCTTCACGCTGATACGACAACTGCGCCAATTACCCCAGTTTCAACATACAATTATTATAGCCGTCTCTGCCAGTGTCTTTGACGCTGATCGACAAAGTTGTTTGGAATGTGGCTGCAACGATTTTCTCGCCAAGCCCATTCAAGCAAAAGATTTGCTCAACCAAATTAAGAGTTACTTAAACTTGTCGTGGATTTGCGAACAAGAAGTAACTGGGGAAAATTTTACGGTGGCATTTCCTTTAGCTTCTAGGCCAGAGGAAATGTCGGTGCCGCCGAGAGAGGAATTACTGACCTTGTATGAAGCAGCTCAGAGCGGTAATGTTGAAGGAGTAGAGCAAGAAGTCATGCGACTGAAGCTATTAAACCGTAAATATAGTTCTTTTGCTGCCAGGGTGCAGAAACTGTCCGAAGATTTTGAGTATGAAGCAATTGTCAATTTGCTCGATCGCTCTTGATGACGACTTACGGAGAACATTTAAATCTACGCTACTCTTCGGTGCACCTTACCAATATATATAGCAGCTCAAACAATTTCTGGCGTAATTCTTATTTATTATAAGCGTCAGCATTAGCAGATAAATTTTATGAGATACGGGGATATGGAAATGTCATTAGATCGAGAATCTGAAATCGAGTCAAATTTTATCCAAAACTTATCTAGCTCTGATCCTATCAAAAATAGTCCCAAAAGACAGCAAATTCTGGTGGTAGACGATAACAGTGCTAATCTTAAATTAGTTTCCGATTTTTTGAGAGAGTCTGATTTTGAGGTTCGGATTGCTAAAAGTGGTTCCCAAGCCCTAAAATTTATGGAAAAAAGCCAGCCCGACCTGATTTTGTTGGATGTCGTGATGCCAGAAATGGACGGCTTTCAAACCTGTCGCTGCCTGAAAAACTCGCAGCAGACAAAAGACATTCCAATAATTTTTATGACAGCATTTGATGATGCTTCTAATGCCAGCTATAAGGTCAAAGGATTGGAGCTAGGAGCAGTAGATTACATCAGCAAACCGATTCAACTTGAAGAGGTTTTAGCCCGCGTCAAAACTCATCTGCACCTGCGTTATTTAACTCAGCAACTGCAAAAGCAAAATGACTTACTTGAATCAGTCTTTAACGGCTCGGCTGATGCGATTTTTATAGTCAATATTGAAACTGGTTTGATTGCAGACTGCAATCAACGTGCAGTAGAACTATTTGAAGCAAAAAGCAAAGATGAATTGCTGAATATTGAAGGGAATACACTTCAAAAGCAAAGTTTTTCACCCGAAGAATTGAGTTCAATTTGGGAGGAGATCGCTCTCAAGGGATTTTGGACTCGGGAGGTGGAATATGTGACAAAAAAAGGAAAGTTATTTTGGGGCAGCTTAGCCGCCAAGCAAATTTATGTAGCTGGCGAGAAAATGAATCTGGTTCGCGTTACGGACATTAGCGATCGCAAACTTGCAGAAGCACGAGAACGGGAAAAGTCACAACAGCTAAAATTGGCATTAAGCCAACTGAAACGTACTCAAACTCAACTGATTCTCACTGAAAAAATGTCTAGTTTGGGGCGAATGGTAGCTGGTGTTGCCCACGAAATTAACAATCCTGTCACCTTTATCTACGGCAATCTTATTCCTGCCCGCCGCTACTTCCAACAAGTGGTAAAACTGATTGAACTTTATCAGCAGACTTACCCCGATTCCACACCAGAAATTGAGGCTTTGACTGAGGATCTCGACTTGGGGTTTCTGGTAAAAGATTTCTCAAAACTGATGAATTCCATGCAAGTGGGAGCCGATCGCATCCGGCAGATTGTCCTCTCCCTCAGGAACTTCTCAAGATTGGATGAAAAAGAGCTCAAGGCTGTAGATATCCGCGAGGGAATTGACAGCGCGCTGCTGATTTTGCAGCATCGGTTGAATTCAAAAGGATCTCGCCAAGAGATTGAGGTGATCAAAAACTACGCTCAACTGCCTTTAGTTACGTGTTATGCCAGTCAGTTGAATGATGTGTTTATGAATATCTTGATTAATGCGATCGATGCCTTGGAAGCAGAACCTTCTCGGGTAATTACCATCAGTACCTCACTGATTGCGAAAGAAACTGTAATTTCCCAAGGTGAATTTGTGGCGATTCGGATTGCTGACAACGGCCCTGGGATGAGTGAAGCAGTGAAAAGAAAGATATTTGACCCATTTTTTACTACCAAACCCGTAGGAAGTGGCACGGGATTGGGCTTAGCTATCTGTTACGAAATAGTCGTAGAAAAACACAAAGGTTATATTAATTGTATTTCTGTTTTGGCGCAAGGGACAGAGTTTATTGTAGAGATTCCGGTAAAGCAGGTATTGCGTGCTTAGGTAAAAGGTTTGATCGTTCGGACTTTAGTCCTCGGTTTTGATGAGGACTAAAGTCCCAACGATCGAACCTTATGATTCATTCTTGCATTCTCAACCAGCTAAACACCTGTTCGGCGGTAATATTCAGGGGAATCATTTCGGGTACGGGAAGGACATCGCTACCTTCGCAGAATTGCGGTTGTTGGTTGGGTAAAAATGCTAAGATAGATCGATCGCCTGGATCGACTAGCCACCCCAACTGACAATTATGTTGCAGACAGTGAATAATTTTTTTAGTGACGCGATTTGAGCTTTGTTGTGGCGACAGGATTTCGATCGCCCAATACGGCGCAACGAACACATCATCCACTGGTTCACCGTTCTCATCAAATTGAATCTGTTCCCACAATAGTACCGCAATATCGGGAACAATCGATCGCCCGCCAAACGTACACCGCAACTCGGGAAAAGCGTAAGCTATCTTCGGTTCCTCTACCACTGCATTAATGGTATGCAGAAATTGCCCCTGGAGACGAGAATGTTTTGTTTTAGGCATAGGTTTTTGGATGATCTCGCCCTCAATGTATTCGCTGGCAGGTTTGGTTTCTGGCAGTTTCAGAAATTCTTCAAGAGTAAGGCGCTCAGTTGCGATCGTCATAAATAAATTCCTCAATTTAAAGACAGATAAACGCAGATCATCTCAATATATTTTGCAACAAGTCTATTTATTTAGCTGTAACTAATTTATTTATGATACCATAAAAGCCAAAAAATCACTCTCGTAAATCATGAATGTTCGTCGGTTGCTCTTGGTAATTGCCATGCTTTCGATCGCAAGCTGCGACATCCAAGCGCCAAAAACCAATACACAGCGTACAGAAAGTCGTAGCTTGCGGGGCCCGACGCGATCGCCAATTGCGACATCTATACCCGCAAAACCCAAGTCTGAGATTAAAGAAGCACAACTAATTGCTGTCGGCGACATCATGATGCACAGTACGCAAACAATCTCGGGCTACGACGCAAAAAAGCAAACATACAATTTTGACAGCTTCTTCGCACCAGTCAAAAGTATCCTGTCAAAAGGCGATTGGGTAACGGGAAACCTGGAAACACCTTTAGCGGGCGCAGATGCGGGCGGATATACGGGATATCCGCTATTTAACGCACCGGTTGAATTACTGGATGCTGCGAAAAAAGCTGGATTCAATATCTTGACAACGGCGAACAATCATGCTTTGGATCGGGGAGAAATAGGTGTAATTAGGACGATCGCAAATTTGGGCGATCGCAAAATTGCCTCAACCGGAACAGCCAAATCGAAAGCAGCGGGCGATACGACTTTAATCATCACCAAAAACAACATTTCACTAGCCATGCTAGCCTACAGCTACGGCACAAACGGCATCCCGATACCCAAAGGCAAAGATTACCTAGTTGCGCTAATTGACGAAAAACAGATAGTCAAAGACATCGCCAAAGCCCGAAAAAAAGGAGCAGATGCGATCGCAATTTCCCTGCATTTTGGCGACGAATATCAGCGACAGCCAAACACGCAACAAAAACAATTAGTTGAAAACCTCTTAAAAGCAGGTGCAGACATAATTCTCGGCAGCCATCCCCACGTCGTCCAACCTTACAAAATTTTTAAATTCAAAGGAAAGAATGGCAAAACCAGAACAGCCTTAGCAATTTATTCAATGGGAAACTTCATCTCGGGGCAGACCAAAAATTATACAGACTTAGGCGTAATTGTGCAAGTAAATATTCGCCAGAGATTTCCCGAGAAAACCACAGAAATTATCAGTATCAAAGCAATTCCGACTTGGGTACACCGCTATACTCTGAATAATAAAACCAAGTATCGGGTTTTGCCGTTAGAAACAACCGTTACCCAGAAAAAAGATGCGCTGCTAGCAACTTCCCAGTATCCAGTTTTAAAAGGATATCTACAAGAAATGAACAATCATCTTAACTCATTGGACAGCACTCCCAAAAAAAACATAAAATAGGTTCGTAGTGAGGACTTCAGTCCTTCTTTATGCGGACTAAAG
>JAYUGZ010000769.1:0-3305 GCA_043767465.1 Cyanobacteriota bacterium | reverse complement strand
AATTAGGACAATGGGGAATCTCTATTGTCATATCACACTATGGTAAACACTTCTCTCTAATAGTAACTTACTCGATCCTTTCCTTCAGGGCACTACCCGTTTTTTAATCTTCAAGTCCTACGCCCAATCAAATACTACTATGGAGATAGCTGTCAGTAAGGGTAAAGATCGCTCATAATTAAGGGAGTGTCTACAGCCACCCAACATCATCGAGAAAAGCGTATTTAGAAAAGTGGAAGATTATGATTCCAATCAATGAAGCCCAAAAGCAGTTGCAGCAGTTGATCGATTCGGTGAGTCAGTCGCACCAACCTATTGTGATCGCAGGACAGACTAGCAATGCAGTGTTATTATCTGAATCTGACTGGGCATCGGTACAGGAAACACTTTATCTTCTGTCAGTACCGGGAATGCGGGAATCGATTCGGGAAGGAATGGCAACGCCAATTGAGGAGTGCGATCGGGAGTTGCAGTGGTGACTTGGAATCTAATTTACACCAAACAGGCACAGAAAGATGCCAAAAAGCTCGCTTCTAGCAATTTACGAGACAAAGCGCAAGAGTTAATGGACATCATTCAAACCAATCCGTTTCAAAATCCCCCACCCTACGAGAAATTGGTGGGAGATTTGGAAGGTGCATATTCACGGCGAATCAACATTCAGCATCGTCTGGTGTACGAGGTGATTGAGTCGGAGAATACGGTAAAAATTTTGCGGATGTGGACGCATTATGAGTAGTGTTTCTAACAGGTTAAGTAATACAGGGGTAGATCGATCGCCATTTAGACTGGTAACTTGGCCATCCAGACGTGCAATAATCAGCCATATTATCTGGTCTGCGATCGCCTAGACATATTATGGACGCACTAATCGGCAAAAGTTTACAGGGCGGAAAATATACCCTCGAACAAGAACTCGGGCGAGGTGGCTTTGGGATTACTTTCCGAGCAAATCACCGTTATTTAGGACAGCCCGTGGTGATTAAAACCCTCAACGAATCTCTGCGGCGCGATCCCAAATTTGCCGAGTTCGATCGCAAATTTCAAGACGAAGCAAGGCGGTTGGCTTCCTGCGTGCATCCGAACATCGTGCGCGTCAGCGACTTTTTTGTGGAAGACGGACAGCCCTACATGGTAATGGACTACATAGCCGGTCAGGATTTGGGCGATGTAGTCGGTACAAACAATCCCCTCCCCGAAAATCTGGCAATTCTCTACATCACTCAAATTGGCGCTGCTTTGAAAGCAGTTCATCAAAAGGGATTGCTGCACCGAGATATCAAGCCACAAAACATCCTGCTGCGCCAAGGTACTCAAGAAGTCGTACTGATCGATTTTGGCATTTCCCGCGAGTTTACCAGCGGCGCAACCCAAAATCACACTAATATGGTGTCCGACGGTTACGCACCCCCAGAACAGTATTTCGCCCAAGGAAAATATACGCCCGCCACCGATGTTTACGGGCTGGCGGCGACGCTTTACACTTTACTCACAGCACGGGTGCCGGTGGCTGCCATTTTGCGCACCAGCCAGCCGATGCCTTCACCCCGGGACTTGCGGCCAGAGTTAAGTACGACTGTCAGTCAAGCGGTGATGCGGGGGATGACGGTAGAGGCTCAAAATCGCCCTGCTAGCGTGGATGAGTGGCTATCGCTGCTGCACGGGCAGGCTGGTGCGTCGGACACCGGGCCGACGCTGGCGGTGATGCCGGGACACGGTGCTCAGTCGCCTGCAAATGTGAGAACAGCGCCTGCTGTGGTGTCTTCTGGGGGCAGCAATCGCAAGATTTGGTTGATTTTGGGGTTGGTGGCGATCGCCCTGATGGTTGCAGGTTTAGTCGGTGTGGCGAGGGTTTTTCTCAACAGACAATCTGCCGAACCCGCACCGGTGGCGAAGAAGGACGATCGCACTTCTGCCCCCGCAGATCCAGAATCGCGCACCAGCCCCCAACCAATTCCCACTCCCACACCCGCACCAATTCGCCCTCGCCGAGAAACTCCGCCGCCTGCTGCTGAAACTCCAACTCCAACTCCAACTCCAACCCCCGCGCCAACTCCAACTCCAACTCCAACTCCAACTCCACCAGCGGGGGCGGGCACGGGGGCACCGCCCCTACAAGAGCGTACGGAAAAACTGGTTGACAAGCAATTGCCGATCGATCGATCGCCGCCACCCAGCGAACAACCAGGAACGGGTTATCAGAAGACTCCCACTATCCCAGGGTTTGCCGTTGGTACGTCGGAAAGTCAGATTGTAAGTGCATTGGGAGATCCCACAGACTCTCAATCCCGCGGCTATTGGCCCAATACTCGCACCGCACTTTATGAATTGCTGCCGAACCGGGTGACTCTCGGCTATATTTACGATCGCAATTCCGGCAAACTGGTGCAAACAGAAGGTTCTTTTGCCCCGTCGGTTGACGATTTGGTAGTGCGCACCGCGTTAAACGGGATGGTGGGCGGCGCGGATCGCGAGATTTTGCAAGGGTTTAGAGATGTCCAGCAGCGCCGCACCAATCGGTTTGCGTTTAAGAAGGGTTCGCTCTCTGGGACGATCGAACGTAATGAGCGCGATCGGATTTACATCGGCGTCTGGGACGAAAATTTGCATTAGAAATCTCGCACGGGTGTTGAGAAACCGGGTTTTTTAACGAAAATATTCCCTAAAAACCCTCAGTCTCCCTAAAAAACCCGGTTTCTTGGTTTGGTAGTGCACCCAAAACTATTGGTAAAACAATCTAAAATTCCCAATTCCCAATCTAAAATCTAAAATCCAAAATCTAAAATCAATTGACGTTACACAAAATATGGTCTACAATTAGAGGACACGAGGGGCTGTAATGGTTTCGACAGGGTGGCGAAAGCTGCTCCGTGATGCAGGTCGAGAGGGAGTCTACTCTCGTTAATATCGGCTCAAAAAAAATAGTAAATGCGAACAACATCGTTCCTTTCGCTCGCAAAGCCGTAGCTGTAGCCTAAAAACTTCTCTAGCTTGGTTCAGAGTGTATGCCGCTTAACTCCGTTAAAGGCAGCATAACAACCCCCAACGGATGCCCTAGCTAAACGTTTCTAGTCGTCTAGTCGGGAAAGCAATCACTAGAAAATCCTCCCATTTAGGATAAAGATGGTTCCCGCCCCAAGGATCAGAGGGGATAAACCTGTGAACGATCGGAAGGTAAATACCCATTTTGGACGGCAGTTCGATTCTGCCCAGTTCCATCGCAAAGGTGACGTAAAATCAATGGTTTAAGCCATTTGAAAGCCACTTTACAACATTCAAAGGGCTCGCGAGTTAACTCGCGAGCC
>JAYUGZ010000768.1:0-1222 GCA_043767465.1 Cyanobacteriota bacterium | reverse complement strand
AGCCATGCGGCGAGTCAACTCATGAAAAGTTTGCTCCACCGACTTCAATTTATCCAGCAAATAAGATTCAGCCATTGTCAAATGTCCTCCGTCAATCGATTTTGGATTTTAGATTTTAGATTTTAGACTTTAGATTTTAGAATTGAATAGCAGTTGGGATCGAATGTCGATCGAACTCTAGTCGATCGCATTTAACTGCCACATTGCAACTCTGAAATCTAAAATCTAAAATCCGAGGGTTGCAAGTTGTCGTCAGCAAAAACTACACTCAACAAACTGCGGACAAATGACAATTCGGCTACTTCTTCTTTTTGCCTTTACCAGCCGGCTTAGCCTCTGCTGTAGGAGCTTCCATTTTCAGAGGCCCAGAAGAAGCATCTGCCGAAGGCATTTCGACATCCGTCATGCCGTACTTCCGCATAAAGCGTTCCACACGACCTTCAGTATCAATAATCTTCTGAGTGCCAGTATAAAAAGGATGATTCCCTGACCAAACATCAACTTGCAGTTTGGCTCTAGTCGAACCAACCGTCATCACGTGTTCCCCGTTGCAAAAAACCTGAGATTCGGGATACCACTCAGGGTGAATGCCAGCTTTCGCCATTGTTTTTGCCCTCTAATTTTTGACTTTACAACCATTTTAGCTGTCATCGGACTTGCGTACCAACAACAGCAGCGATTTTGCCATATCTGCTTTGAAAACCAGAATCAGGAATCAGAAAAAACCTTGAAAAAAGGAGGATGGAATCTAGAAAACTTTTCTTTCTTCCCTCTTCCCTCTTCCTTATTCCTGGCACTTGTACGCTCGCGAAGCGTTGCACTGAGCGTAGTCGTTCGCTTCGATTTAAAGTGTCGAAGTATCCGTTACATCCGCTACAAAATCCGCTGCCGAACTTCGATTACCGCTTCGAGTATTGAGGAGCCTTCCGAGCTTTCCGCAAACCGTACTTTTTACGCTCTTTCGCCCGCGGGTCGCGAGTCAAATAGCCCTCAGTTTTCAGAGGTTTGCGGTTGTCCGGGTCTAATTGACAGAGTGCTCTAGCGACACCCAAGCGAATGGAGTCAGCCTGACCTGTCAAGCCACCGCCTTCAACTTTTACCAAAATATCGTACTCATTTTCCAGACCCAAAGTTTCCAGAGGGGCCTTAGCGAGCGCCAAATAAGTAGGGTTGAATTGCAGGTACAAATCCCCTTCTTTACCATTAACAGTCAATATCCCAG
>JAYUGZ010000767.1:0-1224 GCA_043767465.1 Cyanobacteriota bacterium | reverse complement strand
GTACAGTTCGCCGTTTTGTTCCTCAAGAGCAACAGGTAAGAGCTGGCGATCCGTCAGGCTATTTGGCTATGGCGCGCAATATGCCTAAGCCTGCTACTCCGCCGCAGCGCGTGGCTTTGGCTAATATCAATATTGCCACGATGGTTCCTCGCCGCTAATTGATGCTGTCTGGTGCAATTTATGTTGTGTCGGGCGATCGACTGAATCTATCAGTTTTTAAGCTGAGAGAGTTTTGAGTCTTGAGTTTTGAGGTTTGAGTTTTTTACTAAACTCGGAATCCAAAACTCAGGACTCATAATTTTTTGTCAGCAGTCAGTGGTCAGTGGTCAGTGGTCAGTCATTGGTAACAAGTTAAGGCTGCATGGTCGAGTTTTCTCTGTCCTTTATGCAAGTAAGCTTTCACTAATTTGATTTAATCTAATCATAGATGAATGGAGATAAATGAAGGGATCTCGCGCTTTTTGGATTAAGGGCGATTCCCTACGGGATAGCTTCGCTCGCGCGTACTTTTTAGCAACCGCTTCGGAACGGGAATGGAGAAGGATTGAGGAAGGGCGATCGCCGCCGCCGCCCGTCGCCGACTTGCCGACTTATACCCCCTGTAGAATGAGCCATAATAGACAATGCCGCAACTCTTGTAGTGCGATCGATTAACCAGCAACTATTGGAGTGTTTGATTTATGCTAATTCAGAAAATCGTTAAAGAACTACAAGACATTCCAGAAGACAAACTCGCAGAAATCTATGACTTGATTCACTACTTTCGCCTCGGATTAGGACGAGAACAGCCACAGCCTCGCACCCCTGGTTTACTGACGGGAAAACTCGGTGATGCTTTTTTTGAACCCCTACCATTCGAGGAACTCGAACAATGGGAATAAGCTACGTCATCGACACCCATATCCTGTTGTGGTGGCTCTTTGACGACCCCAAACTCAATGCCCAATGCCGCGAGATAATTCGCAACCCCATTTTAATATTATTGTTAGCACTGTTTCAGCCTGGGAAATAGCCACCAAATATCGCATCGGTAAACTTCCCGAAGCCAAACAGATTGTGGAGGAATATTCGCAAATTCTCCACCAAGCCAAATTTATCGAACTAGCCAGGGCGGGCACGGGGGCACCGCCCCTACATATGCGGTTGGGGGCGGGCACGGGGCACCGCCCCTACATATGCGGTTGGGGGCGGGCACGGGGGGCACCGCCCCTACATATGCGGTTG
>JAYUGZ010000766.1:0-8178 GCA_043767465.1 Cyanobacteriota bacterium | reverse complement strand
ATATGGTTCGCGAACCAAGCTGAAAGCCTGACCGGAGGCTGCCCTGTGAAACTACAGTCGGGATAACAGACTGACAGACTTATTGATAGATGTAAAATCTAACTCGCTAACATAGGAAAGACATAGGAGATAGGCTAATGGTCAATTTAGGATTGAACTGGAGCAGCCTGTTAGGGATCATCCTAGCAGTAGCAGGGGCAGGACTGTACTTTCTGCGATCGTGGCGTCCCAAACTAGCCCGAGACCACGATATTTTTTTTGCAGCAGTCGGCCTGCTGTGCGGCGGTATTCTGTTATTTCAAGGATGGCGGCTCGATCCGATTCTGGCCTTCGGTCAGTTCCTGCTGACCGGTTCGGCGATCTTTTTTGCAGCCGAAAGCATCAAACTGCGGGGAGCGACCACAGCCCAAGCCAAAAGTCGCGCCCAATATGTAGATGAAGAACGACCCGTCAGCAACGCCTATGCTTACGACGGCTACGATTCTGAAATCGACCAACTAGAACCAGAGGAAGACTACCCGCAGCGTCGCCGGATTCCAGGCAGCCAAGACAACCGTTCCTCCCGCGAAAGCTACGACGACGAACCCCGCCGCCGTCCCTCGAATCGCAACGGTAGTGTTAACAACTCCAAGCCGGAGTCGATCGATCGCTCCTCGCGCAAGCGTCCCCGCCCAGAAGCCCCGCCATCCCAAGGGTCTGACAACTGGGACGTTTCAGACAACCCCGAAGAAAGACCCGCTCGCAGCCGCAGCAACCGCCCCCCAACTTCGGAAAACCGCAGTTCTGACGCGCCGCCGAGAACCAAAAAAACCCGTCCTGCAGAAGCATCTAGGTCTCGTCCCAGCAGCCGTGACGTGGAAGCACCAACCTCAGATTATGTCGAGTATCGACCAGTAGAATCCCCGGAAGACCAACCGGACAATTCGCCCAATTTCGACAATTAAGGTGGGTAATAAGTAGGTGGGTGAAACTAAACATGATCCCGCAGCTCCCGTTTGGGACACCGCAGAAATCTAAGTTGTGTTTATTGATACCCATCTACTTATTATCAGAGATTAAAATAATTAAAAAGACTGTAAATTCCGAGTGTGAAACCGCAGACCAACGTAGAGATACACAGATAAAAGCTGATTTTTGCAGTCAAGGATTTTAATATGCCGAACTTGTGGAACTAATCGACAGCATAATAATCTAAATATAAAATCCCAATCTCAAACCAGCAAGATGTCATTACTCGAAATAGGAGATCCGGCTCCTTGGTTTTCCATTCCTTCTGTAAATAACCCCTTATTTCATTTCTCGACGGTGGGCGGCAGGCGAGTCGTGCTGTTTTTCTTTGCCAGCACAGCTTTTGAACAAATCCAAGTTATCCTCAAAAGTTTTCAAGAGCTTTCACCAGAATTCCAAAACTTACAAGTAGCGCTGTTCGGAGTTAGCGTTGACCCAGCAGACAAAGAACAAAACAGACCGACAACAATTGCTCCGTCATTCATCTTTTTCTGGGACTTCGACAAAAAACTCAGCCAGCAGTACGGTGTTTCCCAAGATGTTGAACAAAATGGAGTTGCCGGATTTCAATATGCACCCCAAACTTTTGTTCTCAACGAAAACCTTCAGGTAATTAACATTTTGCCTATGGGTGAACCGCACCAACACGTCCACCAAGTATTAGATTTTCTCAAAACTTTGCCCCCAATTGAGGAAGCCCGAGCAGCAACTCGCCACGCCCCGGTGTTGGTAATTCCTAACGTTTTGGACAAAGCTTCTTGTCGCGGTTTGATCGATATGTACAAAGCTGATGGTGGCAGTCGCTCGGGTTTTATGAGGCAAGTGGACGGGCAAACAGTTGGCATTCATGACGACACTTTTAAGAAGCGCCGAGATTTCTTTATTGAAGACCCGAAGTTACAGCAGGGATTGAACGCGATTATTTTGCGCCGGGTGCGGCCGGAAGTAGAAAAAGCTTTTCAGTTTACAATTACCAGGTTTGAACGGTATTTGATAGGTTGTTACGATGCCCAGAGTGGCGGTTATTTTCGACCGCACCGCGACAACAGTAGCAAAGCTACGCTGCACCGCAGGTTTGCGATGACGCTAAACTTGAATGTGGGGGAGTACAATGGGGGGTTTTTACGGTTTCCAGAGTACGCACCGCACGGTTATAAAGGGGATTCTGGCACGGCGATTATTTTTTCGTGTTCTGTGCTGCACGAAGCGACGCCGGTGATTAGCGGCCAGCGTTTTGCTTTGCTGTCTTTTTTCTACGGCAATGAGGATGCTGTGGTGCGACAAGCTAATTTTAAGTATTTAGCTGACGCACCGGATTCTAGAATTGCCGAAACTACGGAGGGATAGTCTTTAGCTGAGGATTTGGGTTTCAAGCGCCCAATTGGGTCAAAACCGATCGCTCTATCGGGCCTTGATTTTTGACGGACGCTGTACAAGTCCTAAAATAATTACAGAGGGTAGTTAGCAGTTAGCAACAAAACCTAATTCCTAGCTATCGATCGCTAAACACTAAATCAATGCCCATGAATTTCAAACTTCTAAGTTTAGCAGTATCGGGAATTTTAACAGTTGGGGTTGCAGGCAGCGCTGCTGCGGTTGTTACGGCCTCTCCAGGGCGGCCGGAGGCAGATTTAACGGAATTTAAGTCGGTGCATTCCCCTGGTGCGATCGCCCAAAATGTCGAAGAACAAACCAATATTCGGGTCTACGAAAAGGCTAGTCCGGCGGTGGTTAGCGTCGATACGGGTAAATCTAACGGTAGTGGCACAATTATCAGCCCCGACGGTATGGTTTTAACCAACGCCCACGTTGTTTCCGCCGGCGGTACCGTGAACATAATTCTGTCAGACGGCAGAAAACTTGTCGCCGATGTCGTCGGATTCGGCGAAGAAGGTTTAGACTTAGCCGTGGTGAAGATTCGCAATCAAAACAATTTGCCCACAATTCCTTTAGCCCGTCCCGGTTCGATAAAAGTCGGACAACAAGCATTTGCGATCGGCAATCCCTTCGGTAGATTTCAAGGTACTTTTACAGTCGGAATCGTCAGCCGCATCGACCCGCAGGGGGGCTTGATTCAAACCGACGCCGCCATCAATCCCGGCAATTCAGGAGGCCCGCTGCTCAACAGTTCTGGAGAATTAATCGGCGTCAATACTTCTATTTTTACTCGCGGTCAAGGCGGAGGCAATATCGGTATCGGTTTTGCGATTGCAGTAGATAAAGTGCCGGCTTTCCTGACAGCGGTGCGAGAAGGGCGAGCTCCCCGGGTTGCCCAAAGGCGATCGCCCCTGGGCAACAAAACACCTCAAAAAATTGCCTTAAACGGGCCCGTCGTCAGCGGCAAACTTACCGACAAATCTAGCATTCTGCCCGCAGACAACAGCTTTTTTGACCTCTACTCTTTTGAGGGAAGAGCAGGCCAGCAAATCAGCATAGAAATGAAAAGTCAAGAAATTGACCCTTATTTAATTTTGCTCGGGCCCGGCGAGCGCGAAATCACACAAGATGATGACGGAGCAGGCGGTAAAAACGCCAGAATTACAGTCAGATTGCCAGCAGACGGTACTTACACGTTAGTGGCAAATTCCTACCAAGCTAGGCAGGCGGGGGCTTATACGTTAGAACTGAAAGCGAGTGCTCCTACCGCGCCTTCTCGGGCGATTTTACAAGAAGAAGGTGCTTTGGTCGCAGGCGGCCCGGTGCTGCCGTCTGACAAGAGTCTGTATCGCGAGTATACTTTTGAAGGTCGATCGGGTCAGTCTGTAACCATTTCCCTCGAAAGTACAGATTTCGATCCCTATGTGGCGATATTTGGCCCTAACGGTCGATTGCTGGGACAAAATGACGATGCCAGCGCTTCGACTAAAAATGCGTTTCTGAACGTTACTTTGCCCGCTACGGGTCGCTACCGCATAGTTGTCAATGCTTACGATGCTTCAGGTCGGGGTCGTTATACTCTAACTGTCCGTTGAAAATTGGGAATTGGCAAAACAGGGCATTGGCAAAACAGGGCATTGGGCATTGGTAGCACCTAACAAATAACTCATGACTACTGACTACTGACTACTGACTTCTTCCTTATTTCTGTGTTGCAAATCGAGGTAATTCATGAGTAAAGTGAGATTTTGGGCGATCGCGCCAATTGCTCTATTAGCTACTTTTTCTGGCAAACCGACTCTCTCCGTGCCAGTATCAAATTCAGATGGAGTTACTAATAGCAGTTCCACGATCGTTTCAGCAGAATTTCCTCAAAATTCACATGATACGAGCCATCCCAGCATGGCTGTTTTAGCTCAAGCAAGTCCCAAACCCTCGCCATCTTCGTCGCCATCTCCAAAGCCCTCGGCAACTCAGACCCCCATACAGCCTGTGCCGAGTCCTGCTGGAGGTTCATCTAAAGTCATTTTAGAGCAAAAGGGAGAACTCACCCCTGCGAAGTCTTCTGTACTGGCTTCGGACAGCAGTTTGTACGACGAGTATACGTTTGAAGGCACTCAGGGTCAAAAAGTAGTTATTACCGTAGAAAGTACCGAGTTTGATACTTATCTGGCTATTTTCAACTCCCAGGCCGAGCTACTTGCAGAAAACGATGATGTCACGCAGCAAAATTCCAATTCTGAGCTAACTCTTACCTTGTCTGCGAGCGGTCGCTACCGCATTATTGTTAATGCTTACGATCCGCCTCCCAAAGGTAAAGGCAAGTACACTTTGACCGTCCGCGAAACAACGGGAAATTAAGTGGCTCGCAATTCTTTAATCGAAACTCAATAATTCCATGAGTAGCCGGCTCCTTCCCCTGGCTCATAGGATTTTCGACTTGCGATTTTCGCATTGAAGATTAAAGAATTGGGAATGACTTTTAACTGCTAGGGTTGGGAGCGCTGACCCACAGTTGCTTTTTTTTCGGACTGGTATTAAAGCTACAGGTTAAAGTTGCAATAACTTAACTCTATTTTGACTTTTGACAAACTCTGAGGCAGGTAATAAATAGATAATTATCTATTTATTACCTGCTTTTTTTGAGTGAGAGGATTTATCTCATGTCACCTCACTTAACCCTATAAAAAATTTGATAGTTTTGACTTGAGTCATCATCATAATTTGAGGACTCAAGTCAGAACTATCAAACCAATTTGATGGTAGTCGTTCGAGGCGACATGATATTACTGATCGGTAGCTATTGGGCGAGTGCTTCTGAATTTAACGCAAGCCCAGCCAGGTGAAAAAATTCTGGCGGGTGAAGAATTCTAGCAGCAAAAGTGCCATAAAGCCCACCATCGCAAATCGTCCGTTAATTCTTTCGGCGTAGGCATTCCAGCCAAAGGCTGGTTCTGCCGGTGTTGGGGTATTTGGGGCTGTTGGTTTTGGGGATGAAGGAGTTTTAGCAGTCATTTAAATGTTTTGAGTTGCGAATTTTGAGTAAAGATTTTTGAGAAGCTTGGCGATCGCACAACTTCTAATTTACAAGGAAAATGGCAGCCGATCGCTAATCTGCCGAATTTTCCAAACTTTGCACCGATTCGATCAGATTCCGCACAGTTTCGGTACCTTCAGAAGGCTCAAAAGATAGCGGGAATTTGCCGCGGGCGAGCATTCTCAAACCCAACGGGCCCAGACTCAGCAAACCTTGAACGTCGCGAAAGGAGTTTCCTACTACTTCGATGCCAAATTTGCGCTCATCTATCCAGCCGCCTTCTTTGACGAGCTCGATCAAGACTTTGCGGTGGCGGATCGATCGACTGGCTTGTTCGTCTTTGCGATCGAGAATCTCCTGTTTAATCTTACCAATTTGATCCATCGGCGCAACTTCCATCGGGCAAACCGAGTTGCAGTTGTAACAACGGGTGCATCCCCAGACGCCTGCGGTACCTTCGTTGTATTTTTCCAGCCGATTTTCGGTTTCGCTATCGCGGGAATCGGCGATCGTGCGGTAAGCTTTAGCGAGGGCGTGGGGGCCGACAAATTCCGGGTTAACTTCCCGGGCGTTGCACTCAGAATAGCACGCGCCACAGAGGATGCAGTTGCCAGTTTGGTCGAGTTTCGATCGCTCTTCGGGAGTTTGCAGAAATTCTCGTTCTGGAATTGCACGCGAGGCAGTGCTAACATAGGGTTCAACAGCTTCTAGGTTGTCCCAAAAACTTGTCATGTCAACCACCAAATCTTTAATTACCGGCATATTTCCCATTGGGGCGACGGTAATTTCTGGCATGAAATCCGCAGGCTTTTCTGCTGAACTAGAATTAGCTATTTTTTGCAATCTGGCGAGTTCGCTACCGACATTTTCTTTGCAAGCCAAGGCGGAGCGCCCGTTAATTCGCATCGAACAACTGCCACAAATTGTATTGCGGCAATTTTTGCGATAGGCTAAAGTGCCGTCTTGTTCCCATTTGATGCTGTTGAGGCAGTCGAGGATGGTATTGCTTTCATCCACCTCTAGGGTGTAAGCGTGAACGCGGGGAGCCTCGTTTTGATTTTGGCGGACTACGTTAAAGCGGACTTGCATATTTTCAGCGAGGAATTTAGTTTCTATTTTAAGCTAGATTTTCTACAGTTCCCAAAATACATTATTTTTTTTAACAACTAGCTAAAGTATGAGATTTAAAGAGTTTTATTTTTGTTTTATAAACAGCAATAATCCTCAGGTTATAAATACATCTATCGCAACTTTTTTCAGCGGATTTTTGGGGTTTTAATTGGACAAACAAGTAATCGATCGGTGCAGTTCGCGAGTCGGAGGTGCTTGATGTCCAGCTTGTTTGTCTTAACTTTCATGTTTTCAACTCCAGCTTTTTGTCTGGGTTTGGTAAATCCTCAATGGGTGGGGCTGGGAACTCGCAAGCTATCTGTTGCTTTATACGGCGTTTTGATGGCGGCTTCGTTTGTATTGCTGGGCTGGGAATCACCTAAACCGTCGCAGCCAGTTGCTTCGGCCCTGTCAGCCTCAACTGAATGGCCACTTGTGCGCCTTTGCGTTGAACGAGCGGTTACTGCGCACGCACCTGACTCTTTTGGCGGTGTGAGGAAAAATTTTACCAGCCTCGGTTAATCCGTTGGCTTTTTTGGGTGATTCTACTGATTTGAATGGGGAAATCGATCGGCTAAGATGTGTAATTGTTGAGCTTGCGGTACGGGTGCAGCTATGACTTACAGCTTGAGAATTGTCGATTTGCCGACTAGCGAACGGCCACGGGAACGGCTGATGGCCGGTGGCCCGAAAAGTTTGGCGACGGCGGAATTGATTGCGATTCTGCTGGGTACGGGTCAGGGAAAAGGTAAACTTTCGGCCGTCGGGCTGGGACAGTATATTTTAAATCAGTTGAGCTTGCACCAGCGCGACCCTCTGGCTGTGCTGCGTGGTATTAGCGTCCAGGAGTTGACGCAGATTCACGGGATTGGGCCTGCTAAGGCGACTGGGATTTTGGCTGCGGTGGAGTTGGGGAAGCGGGTGTTTCAGTCGCGGCCGCCCGATATGGCGGTGGTTGACTCTCCGCAGGCTGCTGCGGATGCTCTGAGTCAGGATTTGATGTGGCAGTCTCAGGAACGTTTTGCTGTGGTGCTGCTGGATGTCAAAAATCGGCTGCTGGGAACTCAGGTAATTACGATCGGCACAGCTACAGAAACTTTAGCTCATCCCAGGGATATTTTTCGGGAGATCATTCGTCAAGGGGCGACGCGGGCGATTATCTCGCACAATCACCCGTCGGGGAGTGTGGAACCGAGCCCGGAGGATATTGCTTTGACGCGGCAGTTGCTGGCGGGAGCGCAGTTTTTGTCGATTCCGCTGCTGGATCACTTGATCTTGGGAAATGGCGATTTTCGCAGCTTGCGGCAGACTACAACGCTTTGGGAGGAGTATCCCCAGGGCGACTGAAATCTTATACTTAACTAACTCCATTGCTATCATCAGTTATTTGTATCTTTGACTTCTGCGAGGGCTGAATCAGCCGTGACAGCAGGAAAGTTTTTCGCTTGGAGTCCCGAATGACAGTGTGTTTTGGCTGAATGTCGTTGCTGATACTTAGTTAGGAGCGCAACTCGGTTAATCTAGTATAAGTAAGCTGAAGAGGTCGCTAATTCGATTTTTTTTAGAGCATACTAAACGTATACTGAACCAGCACCTAAATACCCAATGCTTAAGAAATTATTAAATTGGGTGTAAAATACACGTGT
>JAYUGZ010000765.1:0-8195 GCA_043767465.1 Cyanobacteriota bacterium | reverse complement strand
CCACTGCTTGTTCCACCAAATCAAAAATCGGAATTCCCTCCAACTCCCGCCCCCCCCGACCGGGACTGACACCAGCGACTACATTAGTGCCGTATGCTTTCATCATCAGGGCGACACGGGTTGAGGCGGGAGATTCTGTAATGCCCTGTACTAGGACTTTGCTTTCAGGAGTTAAATTCATTTTTTCCCACTTGACACTCGATCTTTAAAAAGCAGAAGGCATTCATCTGTTGTCCAGAGCTCTCGTTTTGCCGATCGACTGCTGCTACTTAGCGGAGGATACAGCTTGAGCCGCGGCCTCATCCAAAGTGCTAGCTAGCTGCACCGGCAACTGTCCCAAACGCTTTTTAACAGCATCAGAATCGACCCCTACCAGGCGCAGCACGACTTGGATGTGGCGGTTGGCGCGGGCTTTCCGTTCCAAATAGCCGGCTACTGCGGCGGTGATTTCCTCGCTCTTGGAGGCGCTGCCCAAAATATTTACCAGTATTACCTTAACGCTTTTATCCTGAGCGACTAACTCCAGACCCAACTCCGTGCGATCGCGCAGGGCATTTACTGCATCATAGGAGTCTAGGGAACCCATATTCACAAAATTAGCTGGTTTTCCTCCTTGGTGGGCTACAGCATCCAGAGTTGCCATTGTCAGCCCCACGCCGTTGCACAAAATCCCGATATTCCCGTCTAGTTCGATTAATTGCAGGGATTTTTCATCCGAGATTGCGGATGGAGATTTGGGGTCAAACTCCGGCGAGTGCAGCAGCTTCGAGTTAGAATTCCGGCGATCGCCCCCATAGGGATTTCTCCTGTCCCCTACCAAGTCGCTGCTTGGCATCTTATCCGAGAATGATGCCAAGTCAGGATGCCGCCCTAAGGCCTCGTCGTTGGCGCTGACTTTACCGTCTAAAGCCATTAACTCTCCCGTCGGACTGATGCCGAGAGGATTGATTTCTACTAAATCTAAATCTTTTTCCACAAACAACCGATACATTTTCTCGACAATCGCGCTCACCGATTGAATCAAATCTCCCTGCAATCCCATTTTCAGCATCAGACGCCTCGCGTAGAAAGGCGAAAATTCTTGGTCTACGGCAACTTGCTGCAACTTGTCGATCGCTCCTTCAACATCCATACCTCCTTGTCTCGAACCCAGAAGTACCGGGCGTCTGGCTATCGGGTCTAGGAGTACGGCTAAGTACAATTCTTGATCGGCATTGTACTTTGCTTCTGCCAGCAGGACTTGAGGATATTCATTCTCGATCGGCAAATTAAAAATTGTTTGAGCCGCGGCTACGGCATCGATCGTATTTTCCACAAACTTGATGCCCCCCGCCCGGCCCCGTCCCCCAGCCCGCACTTGCGACTTGAGTACAACGGGGTAGGGAATTTTCAGTCCTTTGAGATCGGCAGGATTGTCAATTCGCTGGGACGGCAAAATCGGAATTGCCATCTGGCGAAATAAAGATTTGGCTTGGTACTCTAACAAATCCATTCTTAATAAAGGGTGACGGGTAGTTGGCAACAAGCAATTCGTCGTAATTGGCAATTCATAATTAATAGATACTATTTGGCTTTTTGTCAAGTTAAAAGTTGAAAATTATACCTTTTATCTTTTAATTTTAAACTTTTGTATTGCCGATTACTTATTCGGTCTTGCGGCATATCACCTATTGCCTAAGCTGTTTTGTAGTTTTTGTTTTGCGATCGACTAATTGCAAAATTTTACTTTTGACTCGCGCGGGGAGATGGTTAGTAGTTGTTTTATCTTGGGACTTTTGGCAATACTGTTTCTAGATATTTCTGGGAGCTAATTATCAATTGAATCCAAGTAAATCAATTTAATTAAGCATCAAATATGACTAGCTTTTAAGATTGTCATGTATATTTTATCCCTTTTTCCTGACAACTAATGACTCCCTCCTAATAACTTCTGTCAACTGTCAACTGTCAACTGTCAACTGTCAACTGTCAACTGTCAACTGTCAACTGTCAACTGTCAACTTAGCAGCGCCTTGATGGACGGTTTTCACCCATTTGAGTCGCTTGGGCCGTACCGCAATCCGAGCCGTCACAGTCCCTACCAGCAGCCAGTGCAACATATACACAGTACCCCGCAGCGCTTGCAGCAAGGTGACAAAAACTCTTTTCACCTCAAATTTGGTCTCTTTGCGAGTGCGGCGCAAACCAACAAACATTCCCACCAGTGACAAGGTAAGCGTCATGAAAGTTAGGGGACTGGCGAGAGGCATCCGGCGCAGGGCGATCGACATCACGCAGTCGGGCAGTGCTATGGTGGGCAACAAATATTGAGACACCCAAAATCCAAATAAATCCCAAGTTTTCCCGGTTCCCATGCGGTTGCGCAAAATTAGGCGCCAGTAGTCAAGATAGCGCTGATAGCCGCCTTCTGCCCACCGATTGCGCTGGTGCCACAGGGCGCGAGCGTTAGTGACTCCTTCTTCAGACACGGCTGGGAAAGCCAGAAATTCAATGTCCCAGCGGTCTAGGTGCAGCCTCACCGTCAAATCTAGGTCGTCGGTAATTGTTTCCTCGTTCCAGCCGCCGCAGCGTTCCAAGGCGGTGCGGCGCATGAATTGACCGTTACCGCGCAATTCTCCAATGCCGCCGATCGCAGTCCGCTGCTGTTGAAAAAAACTGTCCAGAGCCATTTCTGCTTCTTGGCCGCGAGTCCACACATTTACCGCAGCATTGGCGATGGCTTTTCTGACTTGCACCGCCCCTACTTGTGCGCGATCGAACACAGGCAACACCCGGCGCAGCAAATCCGGCGTTACCGTCGCGTCGGCGTCAAATATGCCCACAAATTCTCCGCGAGTCAGCGGCAAAACTTGATTCAGGGCTCCTGACTTGCCGCCGCTGGCATTTGCTCCTCGGCTAAATATTTTGAGCTGCGGGTACTGTTTGGTTAGCTGTTCCAATATTAGCCCCGTGCTGTCGCTGCTGCGATCGTCGATCGCCCACAGTTCGTAACGGTCGATCGGATAATCTAAATTGCAGATTGATTCTACCAATCGGGCAATCACCGCTTCCTCATTTTTCGCCGCCACCAGCAGCGAAACATAAGGCCAATCTTCTCGACTTTCATCAGCCAGAGGCGGTAGTACCGGTTTCGGTTTGGCAAACAAAACTCGCAGGGCTTGCATCCACAGCAGTACCGTCAACCCCCAGACTACCCACGCACCCCAAGAAATCAAGTGCAGGGCGATGGTGCCTCCCCAAATCGCAGTCAGCACCGCGGCAGCTTTTCCCCGCCGTCCCCGGTACAGATTCTCAGGAAAAGAGGAAGATCCCGACACAGACACCGCCACCGGGAACTCTGTTTTTGTTTCCGTATCAAACACCCTGTCGCCAATGTCTGGTATACCAAATACTTTGCCGACTTTCGAGTTCGAGGTCAAACTCTTGAGCTCTTCTTTAGCTAAATCTGGGATGTCCAAGTTAAGCTCGCTGCGATCGTCGTTTTCTGGCCAAGAACTCTCCTGCATAGGTTACTTGATTCAACCACCAATAGTTTTTGATTTTAGAGATAAGTATTTACTGTATCAGTTTCTGAGCTTTTGTCGAAAGCAGGCTCGACCACCTCGCTGGTGGCTCGCCCAGGAGTACGGCAAGGGTAAACTGGCATGGCACAGACTATTCGGCTTGACTTTTGCTTGCGCTTACCCTGGAATATCTGCTAATTTTTGCAGAGCAGCTCAACTAAACTGCTAGTAGTAATTGTCAGGATGTGGAAATATGTCTCTTCCTCAACTGAAGCCCGCCGACGACAAAGAAGTGAAAGTCTACGCGCCTTTCTGTCAGGAGCCCCGGCGCAAGTTTTTGCCGCACGCTATCGGTCTCTACAAGCTCAAAAGCTTGGAGGGGGCAAGAAAAATTGACGGCGGCGAAGATATACCCTTTGTCGCTAGTTGGAATATCTCCTCGCTGCCGATCGATTTAACCCGCTGTCGGGTGCTGTTTGACGGCAATGCTGAACTCAGCTATGAAGTAACTATGCAAAGCTCTGAGTTTGTCAGTTGCTTAATTGAGGTACTTTTAACTTTTCAACGGACTCGTACCGTCGATTTTTCCAAAATGTTTTATCGCAAGCTGATGCGCATGGATGAGTAACTTTCACTGCACCCGCGCTTGGGAAATTGCGCCGCCAGATTGTGGGTACGATTTCCGGCGCACTAACTGTCTGTGGCCGTTACAAACGGCTAGATTACACGATCTGTGCGCCTGTCATATTTTTTAAGTCCAAACACTAACTAAATTCTGGGATGATTCTCAATTGCTTTGGGGGCGATCGCTGATGCTCGCTTCTCCAGCAAATCTACAGCAGTTTACCGTTGATTGCGATACAGATTTCCCGTAGGGACTCAGGCTTTGCTTGAGTCCCTACCTGTATTTTAGGCAATTGAAAACTGCTGTATTTGTTGCGCAACAAGCGTCAAAGCCCGGTGTTGAAAGCTTTTATTAAAAATCATGCAACAGAAACTAATATCCCAACCCTAGTAGTTCTCCGGTCATTCCCAATTCTTTAATCTTGAATGCTCCAATGCTCCAATACTAGGAAATTGGTGTCGGATTTGAGGTCAGACACATTTCCACCAAGATCCTAACTTTATCTAGGTATTAATATTTGTAAACATTATCAGTAATATCACTGAGGCATTTTAGGATAATAGCAAAACAAAAATTAGTTAATTTCTCAGAAAACCTCTTAAATCATTAAACCTGTCTTCAGTAAGTAATTTTAACTAATCTGGCGATCGCAGGGATTTAAGCTAAGTCCTAATTTTAGACTTTTAGGACTCTGAGATAATTTATCAACCGTCATTATGGGGGGTATATTTTTCATGCTCAAATTTGGCAAGTAAGTGGCAGAAAACCGAATTAAATTATACCAATTCCTTCTAACCACTATCTCGCAAACACTTAAGTAGCATAATGCCAAAGATCGGTTATTGTAATTACTCCTAGGGAATGTTGAGTAAGTACAAACACAGATAGAACGCTATAGGTTCAGGTATGGCAGCTACAAATTAAAACTTACTACTTTTTGCAAGAGGTATATTATGACTCTGATAACTAAGGATCTCAATACTCCTGCTTTGACTGCCCAGCAACTTGCCCAATTTATCGTTGGAGATACCGGCACTGTCGTTCCTGGCACTGCGAAATTTACGGGTGACAATCGGGCGGCTGGCACTTTCGGCGGGGGGATATCTGAAGGGATAAATGTCGAAGCAGGCGTGATTTTCAGCACCGGAGAAATCAAGAATGCTAATGGCCCTAATAATTCAGACAGCAAGAGTTCGAGCTTAGCGAGTGGGGGCGATACGACTCTAGACCTCCTTGTTGCTCCTAACACGACAAAAAATGCTGCCGTTTTGGAGTTTGAATTCATAGCAAAGCAGAGTCAGTTTAGTTTAGAATACGTGTTTGCTTCTGAGGAATACGACGAGTTTGTCGGGCAGTTCAACGATGTCTTTGCCTTTGTCCTGAATGGCGTCAATATTCCCCTGATTCCTGGGACGAACCTACCTGTTTCCATCAACACTATTAATAAGAACACAAACTCAGCATTTTTTATAGACAACGATCCCACTATATACGGTTTAGGAAAGACTCCTTATAACACGCAGTTTGACGGTTTTACAAAGTTGTTAACCGCTCAAGGAACCGTGATACCGAATATCACGAATAAACTGAAGATTGCGATCGCAGACACTCGCGATGATGCCTATGACTCGGCAATTTTCTTGAACGTGCCCCCCAGCTTCAATTTCTCCCAACCCACCTATCAAGTCAAGGAAGATGGGACACTTGTCGGGGCAGCAGTTACCATCAACCGCACAGGCATTACTAACGGAACTTCCAAGATTGACGTAAAATTAAGTAACGGCAGCGCCACAGGCGGGGCTACCTTGGGATTAGGGGTAGATTTTGTGTTCACCACCCAAACCGTCAACTTTGCCCCCAATCAAACCACTGCCGAAGTTATCGTTCCCATCAACGATGACAGCTTAGTTGAACCGACAGAAAATCTCACCCTGACATTAACAAATCCCGCCAATGCCAGGATCGGCATCACCCAGAACACTGCCACCTTAAATATTACCGACAACGACACCACAGGGATTACCATTACCTCCAGCGGTGGCAACACGGCAGTCACCGAAAGTGGCACCACAGACACCTACACAGCGGTACTCAACAGCCAGCCCGCCAGCTTAGTCATTCTGACTGTTAAGCCCGACAAGCAGACAGATTTGGGGAGTGGTGGGGGAAACCCGATCGCCCTCAACTTCACCCCCGCTAACTGGAATGTCCCGCAAACCGTCACTGTCAAGGCAGTTGACGATGATGTCACTGAAGCGAGCCCCCACACCAGCACGATTCTCCACACAGCCAGCAGTGCCGATCCCAACTACGACGGCAGCACCCCACCCATCAGAATAGACGGTACTGCTATTGCTACCCTCACAGCTAACATCACCGACAACGACACTCCACAGGTAAAAATTACCGAAACTGGCGGCACCACCAAAATCGGCGAAGGCGGGGCTACGGATAACTATACAGCGGTGTTAAGCAGCCAGCCCGCGGCCAATGTTACTGTCACCGCCTCCCCAGACACCCAAAGCGACGTGGGGGCTGGAGGGGGAAATCCGATCGCCCTAAACTTCACCCCTAACAACTGGAACGTGCCTCAACTGGTGACTGTGCAAGCCGTGGACGATGCTGTAGACCAAGGCGCGCACTCGAGTACGATCGCCCACAAAGTCACCAGTACAGACGCGAAATACAACCTGATTGCTACTGCCTCGGTGATTGCCCAAATTACCGACAACGATACCGCCGGAGTCACAATTACTCCTCCAAACACGACTGCTGCCGAAGGCGGCGCGACAGGCAGTTACAAGGTAGCGCTGACTAGCAAACCGACGGCGCCAGTTAAGGTCAACTTTAATACGGGCATTCAAATCGAGTCGATTTCCACGTTTACTTTCACCTCAGATAACTGGAACCTACCGCAGACAGTCACGGTGAAAGCTACCGACGATAGTTTAGTAGAAGGGCTGCACACAGGCACGATTAACCACAGCATCGCCGTCGGCAGTGCGGCGGAATATCTGCCAGTGGCGATCGCCCCCGTCACCGTCAGCATCACCGATAACGATGTCGCTAATGCCAGTACGCCCAGCGTGACGATCGCACCTACAAGCACCAATGCAGCAGAAGGTGGTGCCACAGGCAATTACAAAGTCTCCCTCAACACTAAACCGACGGCTAACGTTACGGTCAATTTCGCTGCGGGCAGTCAAATAAATGCGATCGCGCCGATCGTGTTCACGGCGGTTAACTGGAATGTGCCACAAACAGTAACAGTGACAGCCACCGACGACACTGTTGTTGAAGGAACCCACAGCGGTACAATTCTCCACAGCGTCGCAGCAGGAAGCGCAGCCGAATATTTGCCAGTGGCGATCGCACCAGTCACCGTCACCATCGCCGACAACGACACAGCTACTACTCCGGCTGGCGTGACTGTTACCCAAAGCGGCGGCAACACGATTGTCGTTGAAGGCGGTGCTACGGACACCTATCAAGTCGCCCTCAACAGCCAGCCCAAAAATGATGTTAAAGTTAGCTTCGCCACAGACAGTCAAATAGAAGCGATCGCCTCCTTCACCTTCACCAGCGCTAACTGGAACCTGCCACAAACCGCCACTGTCAAAGCCGTGGACGACTCCGTTGTTGAAGGAACGCACCTGAGTACGATCGCATCCAGCGCTAGCAGTACCGATCTCGCTTACAACAATATTGGCATCCCCAAAGTCGATGTCTTGATTCTCGACAACGACAGTCCCGGCATCGCCGTTATTCCCACGAGTACCATTGCCACAGAAGGCGGTGCCAATGGCAGCTACAGCGTTGTCCTCACTAAAGCGCCGACTGATAAAGTTACTCTCAACTTCGCTGCGGGCAGTCAAATAGATGCGATCGCACCCCTTACTTTCACGCCCGCTAACTGGAATGCAGCGCAAACAGTCACCGTCAAAGCTACCGACGACACTATTGTCGAAGGAACCCATACCGGATTGATTTTTTCCAGCGTCGCCCCCGGCAGCGCTGGCGAATACTTGCCAGTTGCGATCGCACCTGTCACCGTCACCATCACCGAC
>JAYUGZ010000764.1:0-1227 GCA_043767465.1 Cyanobacteriota bacterium | reverse complement strand
GGAGTTGTTTTTGGGGAATAAAGATGAATTTTCGCCGGGTACTTCGACGACGGTTGCTTGTGAGGGAACTAGACCGATTTTAGTGGAGATTCAGGCGTTAGTCAGCCCTGCGAGTTTTGGTGCGCCGCGTCGCACTACTACGGGTGTAGATAATGGTAGATTGCAGCAAATTTTAGCTGTTTTGGAGAAAAGGGTGGGGATTCCTTTATCTAAATTAGATGTGATTTTGGCGTCGGTGGGCGGGCTGAAGGTGGAGGAACCGGCGTCGGATTTGGCAGTTGCGATCGCAATTGTGGCCAGTTTTCGCGATCGGGTAATTGATGCACGCACAGTTTTGCTCGGAGAAGTAGGTTTGGGCGGACAGGTGCGGCCAGTTTCCCAATTAGAGTTACGGCTAAGGGAGGCGGCGAAATTGGGTTTCAAAAGGGCGATTATTCCTAAGAATCAATCCGTACCAGAGTTAGGGATGGAAATTATTCCGGTGGCTAAAGTGATTGATGCAATAATTGCAGCGATTCCGGCTACACCGACTCAGTTGGAGTCTGATGATCTGGAAGTGCAGGCTGTTGATTTGGAGGAAGAGGATTTATCGTATTGAGTTAGACTTGTAGGGTGCGCAGTGCGCACCGACTGAGCTTGTATAGCCTTTCGAGCGAAAGATGAGGTACCCGACGGGCATAGGGCATAGGCCTCCGTGGGCATAGGGCATAAGGCATAGCGCATAAGGCATACCTCACTTTTTTGAGAACCGCTATAATGTTTGCACTGCGAATCTTATAGCTATTACAATGGTGAGCTTGGAAATTGATAGTAAGGAGGCACGAGTCATGTATCAAGTAGATGTTGTTGAGGCAAAAGAAAAGCTCCTGGAGTTAATCGAAGCGGCGATGAGAGGCGAAGAAATTGAGATTACTCAAGATAACCAGCCTGTTGTAAAATTGGTAGGGATTCCCAAACAAGCTAAACCCAATCGGCAAGCAGGAAGTGCTAAAGGAATGGTTTGGATGTCCGATGATTTTGATGAACCGCTAGAAGAGTTTAAGGAGTACATGGAATGAGATTGTTGTTGGATATTCATGCCTAACCACGATCGCACGAAAAAAAAAATCGTTGTTTAGTAGAAAACATTATGAGACGATTGCGAATAACCACACTTATTTAAGGGATAGTTATGGCAGTCGTAACACTCTATCACGGTACAGATATTGAGAGTGCATTGGATATTCT
>JAYUGZ010000763.1:0-1227 GCA_043767465.1 Cyanobacteriota bacterium | reverse complement strand
TTGGTACTTGTGTACCGTCTTTGCTCGGGTAAAATACTTGTTTTGTTTCGTAATCCTCGGGATTGAAATCCACATTTGGCTGCCGATAAATCGTGCTTTCATCTGTCACCATATTATAGCGATAGATGATGTTCGGCGCGGTGAAACTGGTGTAACCGTAAAAGGTTTCGGTGTCGTGGCGCTTGCCGCCGAATCCTCCCGCCGAACCGATTCCCGGCAAGGCGATTTCTCGCACGAAAGAGCCGTCTAAGTTGAAGATTTTAATCTGAGTGTAGGCGTCTTTCAGGTAGGAAGTGACAAATTGATTGTTGAGGAGACCAATGCCTCCAAGGGTTTCGGCTGCTTCGGGAATGATTTCTGCGAACTTGCCTTGACTGTCATCGCCAGCGAGGGATGAGGGAGCAGGGTTGTTGGTGTCGATCGCAATTACGCGGCCCAGCGGTGCATTCAAGTCTGTTTGAAACCAGAAAAGAGAGCCATCATTGTCGATGAAACTGTACTCCGACTCGAATTCGTTAATTAGTTCGACAACGCTGGATTCTGGTGCAGTTAAATCCTTGTAAAAAATCAAGTTTTTGGTTTCTGTTCCCTGCCAAACAGAGATAATTAAGTAGCGACCATCTTCGGTGACGCCGCCGCTAAATCCCCACTCTTTTTGGTCTGGTCGTTCGTAGATTAATACGTCTTCAGATTGGGGCGTGCCGATTTGGTGGTAAAACAGTTTTTGATAATAGTTAACGTCTTCGTGTTTGGTTTTTTCGTTGGGTTCGTCGTAGCGGCTGTAAAAAAAGCCTTTGCCGTCGTGAGTCCAGGATGCTCCTGAGAATTTAATCCACTTTAAATGGTCTGATAAATCTTCGCCAGTTGCCACATCGCGAACTTTCCATTCCTGCCAGTCGGAGCCGGAAGTTGACAAACCGTAGGCCATTAGTTTGCCGTCTTGGCTGATAGCTATGCCACCGAGAGCGACAGTTCCGTCTTCTGAGAGAGTGTTGGGGTCAAGTAATACTTTTGGTTCGCCGTCGAGGGATGGTAAAGTATAGAGTACGGATTGATTTTGCAGACCGTCATTCTTGTAGTAGAAATAGCGATCGCCTTCTTTGAAAGGTATACCGTATTTCTCGTAATCCCAGAGTTGAGTCAGCCGCTGTTTGATTTTTTCTCGCGCTGGGATTTCGTGCAGATAGCCAAAGGTGACTTGGTTCTGGGCTGCTACCCAGGCTTGAG
>JAYUGZ010000762.1:0-3319 GCA_043767465.1 Cyanobacteriota bacterium | reverse complement strand
CCTCAAAAGACTCCGAACCTAAAGGACTCGGAATCCAAGCTTTAATATTCTTGCGTTTCCCTAAAAGTGGTTGCGAATGTACGATCGCAATAAAAAGCTACGATCGGCTATAAATTAGCTGGTTCCGGGGATCGTTCTGATTCCCCAATCTTCCTTGATTCCGACTCAGCGCGCAACTCACTATTTTCGACAGTAATTGCTAGTTTAAATCCTAACGCTTCGAGCAATTCTACAAAGCAGTAAATTTCCGAACCTGCACTTGCTGTCAACATTTTGTCAAGCTTTTCCCATTGAAGTTGAGCTGATTCTGATAAATTGTGGAACTTGAGCCGAGAATCTACAATATCTTTTAGTACCATCTGAAGCAATTTAGGTTCATCGCTTGCTTCTGTCAATGTCACCTCGATATAACCTGCGGCTTCTTGAGCATTTCTCAGGGATTCAATCAGAAATTCTTGGTAACTCCTACTCGTTGCTGCTTTCACGTTTTTCATAATCTCTCCAATATTGAATAGCTTGGCTAATATCTCGTTCTTGAGTGCTTTTATCTCCGCCTATTAGTAGAATTATAATTGTCAGCCCGACTTGTCCAAAGTAAAGCCGATACCCAGGGCCAAAGTCAATTTTGAGTTCAACAACTCCTTCTCCGACAGACTTACAATCTCCTAGATTACCAGTCATGACTCGCTTAAGCCTTAACCGAATCTTGTTTTTGCCTGTGGTATCCCGGAGCGACTTATACCAATCTTCAAAAGGAGCTGTTCCATCTGCTCTCAGGTAGTTGCGAATTTCACTCTCGTTGTACTTCCATAATTTTATCACACTCGATCGGCAATTTCTATAGTAGAGCGATCGGCGGTACATTCAGCATGAAAATCACTTTTTTAAGACTTACTAACTTCCTCAAAAGACTCCGAACCTAAAGGACTCGGAATCCAACCTTGAATATTCTTGCGTTTCCCTAAAAGCGGTTGCGAATGTACGATCGGCAAACGGACAGCTTCCCCATGTAAAATCTCGTTAACTTCCGCATAAATTTTGCCTCTAGCTGCTTTATCCGCACTCGCCCTTCCCTTATCTAAAAGTTCCAAAACCTGCGGATTTTTCCAATTTCCCAAATCCGCCGTCGAACCAGGCCCGAAGTGAGGATAATAAAAATTGTCAGGATCGCCATAATCTCCAGTCCAACCCATCATAAAAGCTTGAAAGCCCGGAGGTTTCAGCCGATCGGCCAAATAAGCAGACCAATCCTTTGTTAGCAACTTTACCCGAATCCCGATCGCGCTTAAATCCGCAGCAAAAGCCTCCGCGATCGGCTTCGGCGTCGGAAAATAGGGACGACTGACCGGCATATACCACAAATCCAAATCAAAACCATTGGGATAACCGGCCTTCGCCAGCATTGCTTTAGCTTGCTGCGGGTTAAATTCGTAATCTTTAACTTTGTCAGACTCCGCCCAATTCAGCGAAGGCGGGATAAATTGTGAATCATATTTGCCAAGTTCTCCCCAGAAAGCCTTGACGATGGCTTGCTTGTTGATTGTTTGGGCGATCGCCCGTCTTACCTCCGATTTCGCCAAAGGCGCGTAACTCGGATTTAACGCTAAATAACCGACATTAAAAGAAGGACGCAAAACAGCTTCCAAATTAGTATCCGCCTGCACCTCTTTCAATTGATCCGGCGTTAAATCCACAGTAAAATCAAGTTGACCAGCCCTCAATTGAGCCAATCTCGCCGCCGGATCGTCAACAAAACGAAGTACCAACTGATTGACTTTCGGCGTTCCCGCTTTCCAATAATTCGGATTTTTTTCTAAGATAATACGATCGCCCGAGATCCATTCCTTAAACACAAAAGGCCCCGTACCCACCGCCAGGGACCCCGGAGTGCCGTATTTAGCCCCCGCTTTTTTCACCGCCGCCGGACTCGCCATCCCAAAATAACCCGACCCTATCGCCGCAGGAAAGGCAGCAAAAGACCGATTTAGCACAAACCTAATCGTAGATTTATCAACAACGGTCACATCCTTGACCAGGGAAGCTTTATCGCCCTTATATCCCGCAAAAAAGTCCTTCCAAATCTGATAAGTTTTGCCAGAATCTCGATAACCGTGAGGATTTTTGGCATCCCACCAGCGATCGACATTAAACTTAACAGCATCCGCGTCAAAATCCGTCCCGTCGTGAAACTTCACCCCGGATCGCAATTTAAAAGTCCAAGTTTTCCCATCTGTCGAACTCGACCATTCCGTAGCCAGACTCGGTTCCAATTCTACGGTTCCCGGTTTAAAATCAGTTAAACGATTGTAGATTTGGTCGATCGCAATCACCGAATTACCATCAGTAATATTTCCCGGTTCCAGATTGACCGGCGGCCCGCCCGCACCGTAAACTAAAGCCCCAGCCGGAACCGCAGCAGGAGTTGTCGCAGTTGGAGAATTATTGCTAATATTTGCAGGAGTGCCACAATTTGATAGAACTACAGCCATCCCAAAAACTAAACCTAATAAAACTAAACGCCAAGATTTTATTAATTTCATTTCAATAGCTCCTGTTTAATAAAAAATTATACTTATCTAAATAAATTTCTAATTCCCTCTTTCTCTCCCCTCTGCGCTCTCTGCGTCCTCTGCGGTTAACTTAGTAAATTTTATCTTCAAATCAAATTTAATTAACAAAACCAAATATAACACACCATCCCTCTTGCAATCCCATAATTTTATATATTGAAATATATCTGCGTTAATCTGTTTTCTCTGCCTTTCATTTGAGGTTGATTGACAATTAAAGATTTATGCAATTCAAATATACCAATTAGCCATTACCAATTACTCATCACGAAACCTACCTGATTGTCGATCGCACAACAGCCTACAACTCATAACTCTCTTCACCCATACTCCCCAATTCTCCCCTAGCCAGAAACTCTTCATCCTCTGCTTCATCAACCGCCAAATCAAAACTTTCAATCACAAACGGCAAACCCGCAGCCATCAAACCGCGCTGAATGCGATCGCTAGTTTCCTCAAACAACACAAATAGCGGATGAACAGCCTCAGCTTCATCGCTAAAAATATGTCTGTAACGGTAGGGCATCAGCCACTCGTAACCCTTATCCAACCAAACCTGACACTGCCGCCAGCGGCCCAACAAATCAGAAAAATCTTCACCAGGGCGGTGAATAAAAACCAAAATTTCGACCCCAATTTTAACTTTCCACTCGGGATCGCACATCAAAATCACCAAATCGCAGGGCAAACAAGCCGACTGTCCCGGAGATATGCTAGTCCCCCCCGTACCTGCATAGGAAACCCCCTCC
>JAYUGZ010000761.1:0-1230 GCA_043767465.1 Cyanobacteriota bacterium | reverse complement strand
TCAGTACAGAAACACTCAGTACCAAAACAATCAGCCACAAAGCACTCAGTACAAAAACACTCAGTACCAAAACAATCAGCCACAAAACACCCAGCCGCCGCCAGCAACGCCAAAAGAACCCCGCTACTCTTCCGAGCCGTCTTCAGGAAAATCTGCTGGAAATTATGCGGGAAACTATGCGGGAAACTATGCCGCAAATCCGACAGGGCCCTATTCTGATACGTCTCGCTACCAATCGCAGCCGCCGCAGCCATCTCAGTCTTACCGCCAAGCAGCGCCGCAAGCTCCCGATTTAAGCGGTTCCAACTTCAAAGGAGCTTCCTTAAAAGAAAAGGATTTTTCAGGGAGAAACTTGAGCAATGCCAACCTGAGTGAAGCCGACTTAAGCGATACTTTTCTGCACAACATCAACCTCACAGGCGCGAATTTGCAGCAAGCTAACTTGTTCAGGGCTAACCTGTTAGGGGCTTGTTTGATCAATGCCAACTTGAGAGAAACTAACTTAATCGGAGCGGATTTGAGCGGTGCAGACTTGAGCGGTGCGGATTTAACAGGGGCTAAAATCGGTTATGGCGATCGGGTTATGGTAAAACTCACGGGAGCTAGATTAACAGGTACAATCTTGCCTGACGGTACGGTGCACAGTTAAAGCATTTACTTTTTCGTTAGATCGTTTGGAATGCAAGTCCTCTGACTTTGAATAGAACTTGCATTCCTCACTACCAACTTATAGCGTTCACGCTTTCTTTCTTTCTTTCTTTCTTTCTTTCTGCAACACCGTTAATCGATCTTCATTCTACAGCAACCGCCAAAACTGTCGCAGTTTTTTCCCACTTCACGCTTGACTTCTTCCGACTTCCTTCTTCCTTCTTCCTTCCTTCCGTTATTAATTACTTCCGGCGCCGCAACTTTCGCCCAGCAGCCAGCATCGCGCCTCCCGCCATCAAACCCCCCATAGTCATCGGCTCCGGAACCGCCTCAGCTTGAACCGTCCCCACAGAACCGCCTTTAATAAATACAGCAGAATCTAAATTACCGTCGCCCACATCTTGAATGCGGATGCTGAGAACATTCATCTGATTTTGCTTGAGCAAACCCTCAAAGCCTAAAACTTTAGTAAAACCGTCTAGCTTAATTACTGGAGTTTAGACTAAAAAACGAGCGCATCTAAAAGTAGCTGCCTTTAAATATCCGGCAAGCTGTTACTCAACAACTCAAGAGGGAGAAGAT
>JAYUGZ010000760.1:0-8214 GCA_043767465.1 Cyanobacteriota bacterium | reverse complement strand
GATCCACTGTTGTAGGGTGGCGAGTTCGGATGTGCGATCGTAAAATGAGCTGATATCTGGTGCGTCTCTTAAGTCTTGGCGTATTTGGGGTTGGGTGTTTTCTGGGGTGGAGGTGGATGGCGATCGATCTTTTGGAACTCCGGGCGATTGGAAATTATCTGCACAGACATTGATGTTATTAATTCCTACAAAAGCTTTCCCAATAGGTGATGAAATATTAGAAAATTGCCACCTTTTTAAGGTAGATTTAAAATTTGATTTATTAACTTCTTCACCTAATACATCTGAAAGTATCTTCCATAAATCCGAGGCAACATCCCTAGCATGACCCTCACTACAATGAGCTTCCTCTGCAATTTTCGGGTATTTTTGACCTTGCCAAGTACATCGCAATATAGCCTCTTGCACGTTATCGAGGTGTTTTCCTGTCTTGGCGAAAACTAGGTCGTCGGCAAATTTTAAGATTTCTTCAACGTCCATCGATCGGGGATGTGTGGGGGTTTTGATTATTCTATCCTACAATTTCCGACCGTGCCGACATTCTCCGACATTTCCCGACCTGCGAGAGAGGAAAAATTATGTAAAACTACCGACATTTTCCGACTGACAAAAAGAAAGTTTTTGCATATCTTTTTTAAAGAGGATTTACGCAAAAAACCCGGTTTCTCCGAAAAATTGTGCATCGAACCGAGAGATATTGACACAGAAACCTGGTTTTTGGCCCCCCATGCGTAAGTCCTGTTAAAGTAAAATCTTTACTCAACAAGTATGAAACGAATTTTAGGTGTTTTTTTTGTTCTAGGCCTCAGTATTTCTACTTTTGCTTCTAACCTTCCAGCAAAAGCCCAAAGCGCTCAATGTCCTGCCACGGCTAATCTCGGTTATAAATGTTATCAGGACAGACCGATTACAGCTCGATCGGGCTACCCTGGTTCTGATACGGGTACTTTTACTTACTCGCCTCCTCCAGGCTATCGACTAATGGACTATAAAGAGGTAGTGCAAGCTCGATTTGGAGAAGGTGGTAACGTTAATATAAATTTCGTGCGAAGTGGTACAAATGCTCAGCTTCTCAGTTCAGTTCAGTCTGATAATCGCTCCCTAATCGATCAGAAAAGTCGGCTAGAGTCATACGCTAAAATTCCTATTTCTGGAGTGCCAATTACTGTAGGAGGCGAAATAGAGGCTATTAACAAGTCTCTGAGCGAGAATAGTTCAAGAGTTAATATGTTGAGCCGGGACAACAGTAATATAGATAGAGTTCAAGCTTCTGTAACTGTTCGCGGTCGTTGCACAAGACACGCTTTGAGTGTCTGTGTGGATAATCAGGGAGGCAAGTATGAAGGATATATTAGATTTAATCTGGAGTACGTAGGAAGTCCTGAAGAAATTAAGGCTCGAAATCAGGTGGCAATCAGACGAGCGCAAAATGCAGTGAATGTACTTGAACAAGCTAGTAAAAGCAGTGGAAATACTGGTAATTCGGGTAATAATGCTGGTAGTGCAGTCCGTATTTTTGAAAATCCAAGGGGAACAAACAATGTTCCAATTGATGTAGCATTAAAAGGTGCTAATGGGCTAGATCCTAATGCACGTCAGCAAGGCGCAAATGCTTTTTGCCAGTTAAATGGATATCAACGAGCGGTAGATTTTCAAGTCGCAAATGGAAGTAACATCGGTACTGTGCAGTGGGATCGAGGAGCTAATAGCTGGGCATTTTGTGCAAGCTGTGGAGCGTACCTGACGAAAGTAACTTGTCAGTAAGTCGATTATCAAGCTAGCGAAGCTACAACTAAGTACCGTCTTTAGATAACACTTTGTTGCAAGAAAGCTACCTTTCTTTTTCCCAGGGGTGAAATAGGAGAAAAGGCAAACGGTTCGCGGCGATCGCCCAATATTCGTAAAGTTCGATCGCCCTTTCTTTAGCTTATCCCCAAGTGCGATCGCCCTTTTCCTTCCCAAAGTGCGATCGCCCTTAATTTCTCATTGCTTCAACTAAATGCTACAGTGATCGTGCTATAATTAGTCATAGCTTCCAGTAAGTCAGATATAGGAGTTTCCAGCATGGATGCAAGTCAGATTGCCACTGTGACAGCAGAACACAAACTGCAATTCCCGCCTGAAATTTTAGCTAAACTACGTCCAGGCGATCGATATCAATTTTCTTTAACCGAAACCGAAATTGTCTTAACAAAAATTCCCCTGTCGCAAATAGACTTGGATGAATTCCTCGAACATCTAGAAGAATTAGAACCAAATCCCAATCAACCTACTCTACAAGAAATTAGTGAAATTGTTAAAGAAGTTCGACAAGAGCTATGGTCTAACTAATGAGAGTTGTATTGGATGTCAATGTTTGGATTTCAGCTCTACTATAGGGAGGAATTCCCGGTCAAATGCTACGGCTAGCCCGAAATCAACAAATCACTATATTTACTTCTGAACCCTTATTGTTGGAACTCGAAACCACACTAAACCGTGCTAAATTTCAGCCACAATTGCAACAGCGAGATTATACGGTTCAATATCTCATGTCTGTAGTCAAAGGATTTTCCACTACCTCTTTAACAACTTCTATTGATGTTCCTGAACTGCGCGATCCTAAAGATGCCAAAATTCTAGAAACAGCTTTAGGCGCTAACGCAGAAGCCATTGTAACTGGCGATTTAGATTTACTGACTCTCGGCGAAGTTGAACACATAGCGATTCTGACTCCAACAAATTTTATTAATCGTTATTTTCCTAATTAAAGCTTTCGGAATATTGACTAGAAAAAAGCGATCGCCCTTGAGAACCCCGATTTCTTTGAGAATTCGGGGCTCTGCGTGTTAAAATTGCTACGGCGAATCGACCTTAGCCGCATCTGCAACCACAGGATGAATTAAAGCCGATCGCAAACCTTGACGAGTTTCCGAGTTCAAATACTTATTCTGCAAAACCTGCCATTTTTGCCAAGCTGCGTAGCGATTTTCGGCCAAAATACCAGCCAATATCGGCAACTCTTTTTGCAAATCGCTTCCCACAAAATCTGTCAGAAACTCCCCTAAAACTTCACAGTCTTGAATATCGCCCAAACATTCTTGAACAGCTTTCACATCTTCGACATAAGCTTTATAAGTCTCGCCGTAAAAATCGCCAAACAGATTCATCAAATAGCGAACTCGCTTAGCTTGCTTCCGCAAATCGTGCAGAATAGTTCCCTCCGCTGCTAACTTCTCTTCCACAGCCTCAGCATTCAAATCATCACAAACTTTAACTTGACCATCCTCATATTCCGTACCCAGCAGCCAAGCCGGATGCAGGAAAAACTCGCTGATTTGAGGTAACAGCAAATCCGGCAAAACCTCACCAATTGGCAAATGTTCGATCGCCCGAAACTCCGGTTTTTCGAGCCAAACCTCGATCGACTGCTTCAGCGACTGGTAACTTTTGTGTTCCAAAACAGCCCTCACCCGTTTCAAAGCCCGGTGTCGCTGTTTGAGCAAATGCAACAAAGCCTGATCCAAAACTTCCTGTTCCTCAACCGGCAAATTCGGGTAATAGCGGTTTTGGAGACTTTCGAGCATCACATCCAAATCCCTGAGCGTTCCCAGAATCCGCCCCACCTTACCAATTTTGCGTTCCGAAGCTGCTTTTGGCAAGTCTAAAACTAAAGCAAAACTCGTTACAGCCGATCGCAAACGCCGCATTCCGACTCGCATTTGGTGAAGTTCTTCTGCATCTTTGTCTTTGAGAACTTCATCCTCGTGCGCTACTGTTTTGAGGAAATATTTCTCAATCGCGTCAGAGGCCGCGTCTCCGAGAGTTTTAACTGGAGTTTTAACTTTTGTTGATGTTTTTACGTTCATGGCAGTTGTAGAGTGCACTTTCTCGATCGACTTTAATTTTGATTTCAAAGCTTTTCTAATAAGGTGTTATATCCTACCACACACTTTTACTTATGAACCGCAGTCTAAATAAATCTTAATATAAGCTGCTTGACCATATATCCAAAGTCAGCATTTAGCAATTCTTTAATCTAAAATCTAAAATAAAATTCCCTCCCCCGCCCTTGGGCAAATAAAAATCGGATTTCTGGCGCGCTTTCCCAAATAGGTTAAGATCGCTACAAACCGACATTTATTTGCCAAAGAGAGAGAGAGGGTGCGATCGGGCAGACAAGTTTTCCACTAAATCAAGCCCAGCTTTTTCGACTTCAAAGAGGCAGTTTAGCCTTTCCAGTCTTTCGCAGATTGTTCAAGTACGTAGGTTGCTACATCCTCGATTTGTTCGGGCTTCAAACGAGTCCCGAAAGCAGGCATCGCATTTTTGCCCTTTGTTACCTGAGTGGTAATAGCTTCGAGAGAATTCATGCCGTACTTTTCAAGAGCAGCAGATTTCAAGGTTTTCATTGCCATCACTACGTTGCCGCCACCGATGTGACAAGCAGAACAGTTAGCGCTAAAGAGTTTAGCTCCTTTAGCAGCATCGCCTGCCAATGCAGGGCGGCCGAAGCCGACAGTAAAAATTGCGAACGCTAACAGAGCGATCGATAATAGTCTTTTCAACGCAGTTCTCCTCTAATGGACACCGTTCACGGTGGTTCTTTAATTATTTTACCTGTTTTAGTCAAGCGTAAACACGTAGTCGCGATCGCGATTTTCCGAGTAATCTACCCTTTGTCGCAGAAGCAGTTCAACTCTCAAAATTATCCACGCCCCAGCCCGGAGCTTTCTGAGCTGCCCGGATCACAAAAGCCGCCAAATTTTCAATCTCAGGCTGCTGCATCCAGCTTTCCGGCACTTGGCGACACCAAAAAGTGTCCTCACTGCCGTCATAAGTCATCGGTTGTCTCAGATACGACACCAAACTATTGATGCTGGTGCGCGGAGGCGTTGCCCCCTGAAGAGCAGTCAAAGACAAAGATATCGTCGGATCAGGCAAAGTTGCTCCCCCGACATGACAGTTGAGGCAGTTTTGCTCGAACAACCGCTTCCCGGCAGAAAAATCCTCAGCCGAAAATAACCGAGTGTGTCCCTCAGCGTCCAATTCCAATGCTACGGGTTCGCTGACTTTTAAATAGCGAGTCACATAAGAATCGCCAGCAGCCAAGACAGGTTGAGGTGCCAGCAGCACCAGCGGCAAAATAATTAAAATTCCCAACAGAAAGCAGACAAAAACACCACGACGCAGCATAACGGAATACAACCTTTTGCGATATCAATTAACAAGATATAAATTTTAGATTTCAGATTTTAGAGCGCAAAACGACCAGCCAGCAATCCTTGCCAAAGCCCAGCCTTCTCCCAATCCAAAATCTAAAATCTAAAATTTAAAACGGATTAGCGAGCGCCTTTACCGCCAGCCCACTGAGTGCCGACAATTTTCGGCTGCAACAGAATGTGACCGCCAATCGCGTACAAATCCTCATCCGAGAGATTTCTCATCTCAGCAAAAATATCCGCGCTCTTCATGCTCGGATGCAGCTCGGAAATTTCTTCAAAGCCGTCATAAGTCGTGGGATTTTTCATATAATCAACCAGCGACTCAATGTTATTGCGGGGTGGGTTCGCTAAAGCCAGAGTTTCGGGACTCAAATTGACGTTCGGGTCAGTTTTTGTCATTCCCGCACCGTGACATTGAGCGCAAGTCGAGTTAAACAGGCGTTTGCCTTGCTGAACTTGTTTGAGGCTCAGCACCACTGGAGTGCCTTTGTCATTCAAAGTCACAGTGCGAAGTTCAGGACTAAGTTCGACAGCCATCGCGCTGCTGACAAATAACTGAAATGTCAAGAATACAGCGGTCAGAGCAATGAAATATCTTTTAAGCATGGTTCTCCTTAAAACAATCCGGCAAATTATTGAACGCTAAGAGAGCATAACTGGCAAACAGATTTCTGTTCAAAATTTTCTCCTGCTGCGACAACTGGTGAAAGTTTGTGCAGCCTTACCTTTAAAGGTAGAGGAATTTGGCGATCGATCTAATCTGCAATCCGTTTTGAGTCGCGCCTTTTTTCGAGAGTGGACATAATTGCCTTAACATCCTCCAAAGCCAAACGGGTTTGAGGGTGCTTGTAGGCAATTTCCAACTCGTCACACAAGCGGAGCACGTCTTCAACAGGGACATTGAAGTCCTCTGCTATTTCTGCGATGGATAGGTCTGCAAAACCCATAATTTTTAGGTTGCTGACTGGTCAAAATTGAGTTGAGGGCTATTAACTGAAAGCTGGACAATTTAACAAAAGCGCTGTTAGCTTATTTTGTGAGTTTGTTCTGAGATTTTGTGCGATCGCCAGCTAACTCACCACTAACGGCCACTAAGCATTTTTGCTCAGCCAAATTTCACAGCCCATAAACTTCCAATGAATATCATCCCATTGCTGCGTCTTTATTATCAATAGGACTTGGGCGCGCGGGGCTCAAAACCCGGTATCTGCGTGCATTTCTCGCTACTAAACTTAATATTTTTCTAAGAAACTGGGTTTTTTGGGGCAATTCCTCGGAAATTTTAGTAGACTTGAATTGCCAAAGTTCTTTTAATCAGACTTTCGGGCGATGCTCAGAGCAACGTCCTAGCTAGGGCTGGCAATTCAAGTCTAGTCTCTCCTCCAGACTCCACGATAGGAGTCTGGAGGCGCAGCAGCTTAGGGAGAAAGCTTGAAAGCGTGAGCCTGCGGGGGTTCCACGTGGTGGGCTGCGATATCGGCATCGTGGGCGGAGAATTCCGAGTTTGCCAAGAAAGGCTGGGGCTGGTGGAGACTGATAAGTTGGGCGAGAGTTTTCTTGAGTTGAGTCCGAGGTACGATCAAGTCTATAAAGCCGTGGGCGAAGGAGTATTCGGAAGTTTGATAATTTTCCGGCAGCTTTTCCCGCAGTGTTTGCTCGATTACCCGGCCGCCAGTAAAGGCTACAGTCGCTTTTGGCTCTGCAATAATCACGTCTCCCAGCATGGCAAAACTGGCGGTGACGCCGCCGGTAGTCGGGTGGGTCAAAATTGGGATGTAAAGCAGTCTCGCTTCCCGATGGCGCTCCAGAGCCCCGGAAATCTTGGCCATTTGCATCAGGCTGAGCATTCCTTCTTGCATTCTCGCGCCGCCGGAAGCGCAGACAATAATCACGGGTAAGCGTTCCCGCGTGGCGTGTTCGATGAGGCGGGTCAGTTTTTCTCCGACAACTGAGCCCATGCTGCCACCAATGAACTGAAATTCCATGACTCCGAGGGCGACGGGCAAATTTTCGAGTTTGCCGATGCCTGTTTCTACGGCGTCTAGGTGGCCTGTTTTTTCTTGAAATTCGCGGAGTCGATCGCTATATTTTTTGCGATCGCGAAATTTCAGCGGATCGGTGGCGTGCAGTTTTTCGTTAATTGGTACCCAGGTATGGGGATCGATCAACTGCTCGATGCGATCGTCACTATAAACTCTGATATGATGCCCGCATTCCAAGCAAACCATTTGATTTGCTCGCAGGTCTTTGGTATAACTCAGGGCATCGCAAGCTGTGCATTTACTCCAAAGTCCGTCCGCGATTTCTCGTTCCGGCCGTTCTTGGGAGTTCGGTACTGATTTTCGGCGATTTGCAAACCAATCAAATAGAGACATTAAAACTTAGGAATTGGTAATTGGGAATTGGGAATTTGTTAGTTGTTATTTGTTAGTTGTTATTTGTTATTTGTTATTTGTTAGTTGTTATTTGTTAGTTGTTATTTGTTAGTTGTTATTTGTTTTTGATAATAACCAATAACCAATAACCAATAACTAATAACCAATAACAACTAACCAATAACTAATAACCAATAACCAATAACTACTGACTACTGACTATTATCCTCTTCAATGGGACTGATGAGGAGCGATGCTGACGGATGGTGTTCTGGAAGAACTTGCAGGGCTGTAGCACTGCCCGCTCCCAGATAAGATGCTACGCCCAAGTCAACGATGCGAGCTGGGATTTGATGAGCAGCCAGGATCTGCTGCATTAATTCCGCTTCCCAACGAAAGCTAGTAGTTGTAAGTGTAATCCAAGACACGGGACAATTTTACCAATTTTTGAGACAATGTTATGTTCGATCGCAAGGGAAAAATCCCTATCAAAAACTAAAATTCGGGAAAAACAACTGCAAGTAAGTAGATAAGATCGCTTCGCCCCACAAAGCCGCAATTGCTGCACCGAGAGCCAGACAAGGGCCAAAAGGCATGGGTTGACGCCGATCGAGCAATCCCAGGGCGATAGCCCC